>JAGCGE010000266.1 GCA_017649745.1 Clostridiales bacterium
AGGCTGTGTAATATTCTTCATTGCAAAGTACAGGATGTTATAGAAATACTTCCTGACCAAAAAAACTAACAGGTTACCTCCTATGTAATAGTAATCCTGTTCAACGATAAAGCCGGCTCCGTCATACAGCCGGCTTTATCATTTCTATCAATTAATAATTTAGATCAGCACCAATAGACTCTTCCGTCTTTTCGATCAGGCTTAGAAGGATTCTCGCCATCGATATATCCGACAGCGCAGTGACCTATACCTTCCCACTCGCCTTCAATACCAAGTTCCTTGAGCATATTCTTGTAGTAGTCCTGCTCGAATTCTTCCTTGGCGCGGTGGATCCAGATGCTTCCAAGACCCAGAGAATAAGCAGCGTTCATAAGATTACCCATCATAAGACTTCCGTCATAAACGTGTGTAGGGACCTCCTTATTAGCAAGAACGATAAGGATAACAGGTGCACCGTAGAAAGGATCATATTCTTCGCCCCAGCCTCCGATATTACGGTTGTCTTCAGAGATCTTATCGCGAAGCTTCTTGTCTGTAACAGCAATAACTATTGAAGATTGCTTACCCATACCGCTTGCCGCATATAAACCTGCATCGACGATCTGCTCAAGGTCTGCCTTAGACGGCATATCAGGCTTAAACTTTCTTATACTTCTTCTTTCTTCCATTGCTTTGATCACATCATTCATAGTTAATTCCTCCTAAATTTAGAACGGATAATCTTCGTTCTCGTTAGTTATAAATCTGTGTCCCTCAAAGTCATTACGCTTCGACTCGAAAAGAACACGAAGAATCTCAGCTGCTTCATAAGATGATAAAGGTGCCGGATTATCAGGGCGTCCGTCTGTCCTTATCCATCCCGGATGAACACAGAAGATATTGATAGATCTGTCATCTTTAAAAGTATTGACCAGATTCATCGTTGCCATATTAAGTGCAGCCTTAGCCATACCGTAATCGATCATATTAGTTCTGTAGCACTTTGAGATACTGCCTGCCTCAGAAGAGATATTCATTATGAGAGCCGTCATATCGCTCTTCTTAAGAAGCGGATAGAAAGCCTTGATAACGCGCATCGCACCGACGGCCGTAATATCAACTGTCCTCGCAATATAATCAAGATTAGCATCGAAAAAGCCCTTATCACAATCAGGGGATACTGATACTGCATTATTGATAAGAAGATCCAGATGATCGACCTTCGACGAGAGTTCTCTTGCAGCTCCTTCAACTGACTCGGTACTGCTGATATCCATCATCAGGATAATAAGCTTATCACCATAAGTCTCCTTAAGAGTAAGAAGTTCCTTACATTCTTTTCGAATAGTAGCAACGACTGTGTCACCTGCTTCAAGATATCGAAGGACGAGGTTGAAACCTAAACCAACTGCCTTACCTGCACCAGTAACTAATACATTCTGACTCATAGAAGTTACCTCGTGAAGTTCGTCCAGACTCTGTCTTCCGTAGGAGGCAATCCGAGTTCTTTCTTACCAAGCGCGATACTGTTCATCATGAATACCATGTTACGAGCAAGAACTCTCATAACCTGTCTTCCCTCGTCATCGACCTTACCTTCACCAGGCTCCCAACCATAGATGTTATTCCAGTACTGGCTTGTGGCGATCGGCATATTAGACAGAGTAAAGAACTTATTGAGTTCATCGAAAGTAGCAGTACAACCTGATCTTCTGGCACTTACTACACTCGCACCTACCTTGTACTTAAGATCAAGATGGGAACTGTAGAATAATCTCTGGAGAGCGCTCATCAATGTTCCGTTAGCTGAACCGTAGTAAACCGGAGATCCTATGACAAGTCCGTCAGCTTCCTTAAGCTTTACTGCAAGCTCGTTTACGATATCATCGAAAACACACTTATCAGTCTTCCTGCATGTCTCGCACGCAATACATCCTCTTATATCTTTATTACCGAGAAGGATACTCTCATATTCGACACCATTCTCTTCGAAAACACTCTCCATCTCTTTAAATGCAAGAGCGATATTACCGTTTGGTCTTGGACTTCCGTTGAGCATCAATACTTTAAATCCCATAACACAACCTCCTTAATGCTGTTTCCATCATCTTATCCCTAGAGATCATTCAAGGTATATCAATCTCATGTAGAATATCTTATATTTCACTTATATCATTCTCTTATAGATCTCGAGCATGCTCTCCATCTGATACTTAAGAAGCCATGCAGCGTTGTTATATTCAGGCTCACCCTTAAGCTTGTTGATCAACTGCGGATAATACTTCTCAGTCTCCCTTAACATCCTGTAGACCTTCTCCTTAGCTAGTCCCCAAGACATTGTCGTAAGATTATTGCATCTGTCGATACACTTGACGAGTACCGCCTTAGGATTAGTCTTTATCTCTTTATAGTAAAGATCCATTACCTTATCACGGTTCTCCTTAGTAGTCTTACCGTGAGTAAGAAGTCTAACGATCTCTCTGATCTCATCACTTACCGGAAGTTCAGTTAATTCAACATTACAGTCCTCGACCACATCATGCAGTAGACAAGCCGCTATGACTTCGTCATCATTGATATTCATGGCAAGTGCATGGCAGGCCATATTAAGAGGATGATAGATATATGGGGTATCGCACTTCTTTCTAGTCTGTCCTTCATGAGCCTTAACGGCGAAATCGACAGCCTTCAGAGTATTATTCAATCCAAGGCTCTTGGCAGTCGTCTTAACATAGGTCTTCATGTGCTGCCAGTTGTAGATGGTATCCTTCGGTTCGAAAGCACTTCCCCTGTCTTCGACTAAAGCAGATAAAGATATTTCGAATAATCCTGCAAGCTTAATAAGCTTCTCAGTATCAGGCTTATATTCATCTCTTTCCCATGATGATACCGCTTGAAAACTCACGTCCATCTTCTCAGCAACCTGCTCCTGAGTGAGTTTACGTTCTTCCCTAAGTTTCTTAATATTCTGTCCTAAGCTCATGATCTACTTTCCTCCCGTTACATCCATAGGATAAAGCAATCCATAGATATATTCTAACAATCAGGAGTTGATTCTTCAATCAATAATTCAAGTTACACTTGAAATCAAAACATAGTTGTCTTCATCTTCCTTGTTCAAATCATCATTTAAATATTGTCTAAAAAATGATATTATCCAACTAGAACATGTCATTTTATCGACAACAAGAAACGCTTTATGCATTTTTCCCCAAACAATACAGATTTTCGGAAAGGAGATATGGTAAAAGATGGTAGATGCTACAACATTTACGGTTGATGAGAACAATCTGACTATGAGGATCCAACAGGCAGAGATGTATCTCAAGGAATTCGAGAACGAGGTGAAGAGAGCTAACGGAGCTACACCTATATTCCGATCAAGAGAGGACGCTCTCTCGCGAATCAAGATTCTGAACGAATATGCTCCTAATGATCCGAGGATCAAAGAACTGTTCGAACGCGCAAGTAAATGTGTTGTCGGTTCAGCAGGAAACTTCAAGGATATTACCGAAGATATGCTCGCATACCTGAAGAATGAGGAAAACCTAAGAGCGCAGTATTCGCAGAAGAGCGAAGAAGCATGGAATGAACTTGTAAGTCAGTATAAAGATCAGATGCTGGAGAAGGTCTACCCTGCCCCTGATCTTTCATCTGAACATATCGAAGACCTTGAAGGTCGTTACGTCATACTCGATGAAGTCAAATATCCCGAGAATCAATTTCTTGGTGTTACGGGAGAATATATACATGTTGGTAAGAGATCAACCGGAATGTATTTTGTAAGGATCGACTCCAGAAAATGGCTCGGACCTTATGAGGCAGTAAAACGCTACAGAAGAATGATCGACAGTACTATGGCGGAAGTAACTAATTGGACTGTCTTGGGTGTCATCTCCGGTCTTGCTCTTGAGATCCCTGAAGCAGGAGAAGCCAAAGTCGGCGGACCTATAATGTCGGTCGTTGTCGATCCGATCGCTCTTTATGTACCGGGACATGTTCTGGGAATGTATTCTGACGAGCGCGAAAACAGCGGTTATTTCTTCGGCGAGGATGAAGTCAAAGCTATCAAGGACAGCTGGTTTACAATCAAGTCTATTCCGGAAGATGTAACACCTGAAAGACTTGTCGAGATATTCCAGCAGGCTATCAAGGAAAAGAACTATGATCTGTTCCTTGAATGTATTAATCCTGAATTGAGATGTGAGGACAATGATAAGCAAATGGCTAATCTGATGTACCACTGGGATCTTCATCAGGAACGTTTCCATGGAGAATATGTTTACGCTGAAGTTAAACCTGAAGAAACAAAGATCACTGTGGTAAAAGGCTATGATGACACAAATGACCTGAACTCCTACTTCCTATCTAAAGAAGAACAGCAAAAGATCGCATCAAGATATGGTGACAAAGTCGAATATGCTTCTGTTCAGACAATCGCTTATGACAAGAACGGAAAGCAATTGGGAAGTCCTAACAGAAGAAATCTCATAAGGACTAACGGCGGCAGATGGTACATCTTTGATTACGACATCAGATTCTAAAAGACTATCATAAGGAGAGACAGATATGAGCGAATATGAAAATAACGAAGACGTTAAATTAAATGAAAATGATCTGGACGAAATAATAGGTGGAATCTCAGAGTGCACTAATCAACTCACTGAATACTTGGCGGAATTAAAAAATGAAGGTTGTTCAGATATGGATGCACTGACAGGAACAATTGAAGGATTCAGCATATATTTCAGCAACTCAGGATGGATCGCGCAATTCATATCGGATAATGCATCTAAATTCAATTCACCTAACGGGTATGATACATCAAATCTCAAAAAATACTGGGTCGAATTGAAATCGTTTCAACCTGTAAGTGATTTGCTGTATCAAATGGCTAATCTTACTCTTGGTTGGATAAAAAACGCGCACACGATCATCAACGCAAAGCAAAATGCTGATAAATCTGATCAGATCTTAAATAAAGAATCCTTCAATTTAATGATCAAGGATTTTGAAGAAGCTTCAGCATATTTCGAGAAGAATCCTGACAGTATCAGTTGCCCCGAATCAAATGAGCTGTTCTATAAATATTTCAGTGATAAAGATGATCTTTCAAAAATATCAACTGATTTGAGAGATGTGTATTTTAAAGCAAGATTCAATGATTTTATGAAAGACATCAGTACAAAAGACTTCTTCAAAAGAGTCTTTCAGTTTTATGCTGTTGAAGATGATATAGAAAGATATCGCTTAAGTATAGACACAGCTAATAAAATGACGGCAATAGACGGATATGTCGAATCGGTAAAAAAGATCGAAAACAACGGAGAAGATATAAATACAACTGCTACGTTGTGTAAAACTATACTGCAGCAGAAGATCGAACCTTATCCAACCATACCTGTAATCATTCAATTGGGAGTATCGATCAACAATATGGTCAAATCACTTCTGGAACTTTCAGAGTATTGTTATGATCTGTATGTAAAATTCTACGAGCCTGATGACTCAGCACCGTACTGCTTTATGAACAAAGAAGCTGTAGCCAGTAAAGCCCATGGGTATAAAATGAATGATATCACAGAAAAAGACTCCTATTTATCTATGTATCAGAAAATGGTAATGTCGTTTGATAATTTTGCAACAACCTTTGTATTTTGCTACGGAAAAATAACAACCAAAGACAAGAAATACAAAAGTAGATATTGCTGATTTCTCATAAAGAAAGCGTGGTATCTTCATATCACGCTTTTTTATTGAAAAATCTTAAAGCCGCTCGAGAATAAATTCCCGAAGCGGCTCTAAGTATATGGGTATTTGGCTTTAAATTGTCATTTAGATTTCTTATTCTTACGAGCAAGAATGATGCTCTGAACGAGAAGGAATATACAAAGCATTGATGCAACTGTGATATTTGTCCACCATGCTTCATCAAGACCCAGGGATGATACGATGTTCTTGATCGTGCTAAGTGAGAGAACACCGAAGAGTGTACCTGCAATGTTACCTACACCACCTGTAAGCATTGTTCCTCCGATGATCGATGATGCGATAGCATTCATCTCAGCACCTGCAGCGTGCGAAGGAGAACCGGAACCTACGTGCATGAAGTAAACGAAACCACCGATACCTGCGAGAAGTCCGCACAAAAGATGAGCCATGAACTTTGTTCTTCTGACATTGATACCGAGCATATTTGCACTCTGATTGTTACCGCCTACTGCGTAGAAATTACGTCCGAGCTTAGTCCAACGAAGTACGCAGAACAGGATCAAAACTATGAGCAAAGCTACGATAACACCGATCTCTACATAAGCATCTATGTATTCGCCGAGCTTATTCTCAGAACCAAGACCCGGAACTGTTATTCTCTTTGACTTAAGAGCCACAAACTGCTCGTTTTCTACATTGAACTGTGTTGCATTTATTATCGTAGTCATTCCTTTTGCAAAGAACATACCGGCAAGCGTTACGATAAACGGCTGGATGTTAAGGTATGCTACTAATGCTCCTTGAATAACACCAAATGCAAGACCGATACCAAGTGCTATGAGAAGTGCCGTAAATACGTTACCGCCATGGTAATCGAGATGAACCGCACATGACATACATACAAGAGCCGTTACCTGACCAACTGAGATATCGATACCGCCTGTTATCATTACAAGGCTCATGCCACATGAGAGAATGATAAGAGAAGCATTTTCATTAAGGATATTAAGGAATGTCTGAGGCTTCGAAAAACCTTTTCCAAGGAACAGGACCGCACAGCAATACATAACCAAGAAAACCGCGATCGTGATCATGAGGAGAAGATTGGTGTCGGTAAGACTTATGCCGGTCCTCAGTTTTTTAGCATTCTTATCAGGAAGAGACATATCAGACCGCCCCCTTTCCTGCTTTGCCAGCCACGATCTTGTTCTTGAACACAATGATCTTATTTCTTACGATAGGTGCACTAAGAACAACAAGGATGATAACTACAACAGCCTTATATGCTGAAATAGCATTGGAGTTAACCTTGAACTTGAAAAGTGTAGTTGTAAGGAACTGGATAACATATGCTCCGAGAATGGAAGCTGTCATGTTGAACTTACCACCGCTCAATGCATTACCGCCAAGAGCAACTGCAAGGATAACGTCCATTTCTATGTCTTTAGCTACAACTGAATAGTTGATCGTTGAAAGACGGCTAACTTTGATAAATCCTGCAACAGCTACGCAGACACCAAGGATAACAAATGTTAGGAACTTGATAAACTGCGGGTTGATACCATTAAGTCTGGATGAGTTAGGATTGATACCAACAGACTGAGAATAAAGTCTTAAGTTAGTAAACTTCAATACCAAAGCAATAAGGATCATACAGATAGCTGCTATGAATATCGGTGTAGGTACAGGGATACCAGGAATGAAATTACCGTAATATGCGAATTTCGGTTCGCTGATTACAGGAAGCTCATTGTTATTGATCCAAGCTGCAATGGAACGTCCTGCCGTATAAAGGATCAGCGTTGCGACCATCGGCTGTATCTTAAAGTAAGCTACTACCATACCGTTAAAGGCTCCAAACAGCATCGATACGATTACACATACAAGGAATGCTACGATGATAGGAGCATGAAGTGTTTCAGGTCTTGAATCAGTTCCGCAAAGAACTCTAAGAATGACACTTCCGGCAATTGCTATTGTTGAGCCTACACTGATATCCTGTCCGCCTGAAGCTGCTGTTACAAGTGTCATTCCAATCGCAAGGATCGCAAGCTCAGATGCATTATCTAAAATAGTGATCAGATATCCCGAAAGAACAGGATCTCCTGAACTACTCTTATCAAGCGTGATCTTAAAGAAACCAGGATCAGCGATAAGATTGAATATTACCAGGATAAGGAGAGCCGCTACCGGAATGAATATCTGGTTTTGTAAGAGTTTTCCAAAGAAACTGCCACTAGATCCTTTGGACTTTATCTTGTTATCTGATACACTCATCAGGATTCACCTCCGGCAATCGTTGCCATTATAGTATTTTGGTTAAGGTCACTGCCCTTAAGTTCACCTACTACCTTACCGTCACGCATAACTACGAGACGTGAGCAGGTTCTGATCATCTCGTCCAATTCAGATGAGATAAAAGTAACTGACTTACCTTCAGCCGCAAGCTTCAATACGAGCTTTTGTATCTCGACCTTAGTACCGATATCGATACCTCTCGTCGGCTCATCAAGGATGAGATAAACAGGGTTAGCCAAAAGCCATCTTGCAAGGATAACTTTCTGCTGATTACCACCTGACAAAGACTTGATAGGTGTGTCGGAAGATGCTGTCTTGATATTCAGAAGCTTGATATATTCATCAGCAAAAGCTTCTGCCTGCGCCTTACTAAACGGTTTAAAGAATCCCTTCATTACCTGAAGTGCAAGGATGATGTTATCTCTTACTGAAAGATCGCCAACGATACCATCGCGTTTACGGTCTTCAGGAAGATAACTGATACCGTTCTTCATTGCATCCAAAGGCTTATTAATGTTAACTCTCTTACCGTTGACCTTTACGATTCCGCCGGTAGTTCTGTCAGCTCCGAAGATAGCTCTTACGCACTCGCTTCGGCCTGATCCGAGAAGTCCGGTAAATCCGTTAACTTCACCTCTGTGGATCTCAAAATCGAACGGCTTGATACCCGTTGTTCCTGCCAATTTCTCAGCTTGATATACAGGGATTCCATTGTAATCTATATTCTTCGTGTCATCTTCGCTCTTGATCTCGGCCATATCATCGAAATCTTTACCGAGCATCTTAGATACGAGCTTTACACGCGGAAGTTCTTCAATAATGTATTCTCCGACGAGTTTACCATCACGGAGAACTGTGATCCTGTCACAGACTTCATAAACTTGTTCGAGGAAGTGTGTAACGAATATAATACCTACACCCTTCTCTTTTAATGAAAGCATCAGCTTGAAGAGTTTTTCGACTTCTTGCTCATCAAGAGAAGATGTCGGCTCGTCCAAGATCAATACTTTACATTCCATATCTACCGCACGTGCGATGGCAACCATCTGCTGAACTGCGATAGAACAGCTGCTGAGCTGTTGTGTTGCTTTTGCAGGGATTCCCAAGTCATCTAATAACTTAGTTGCATCTGAATTGATCTTCTTCCAATTGTTGATGCTTCCCTTTGTTCGTCCGATATACATGTTTTCGGCTACGGTCAGGTTCGGACAAAGAGTGATCTCCTGATACACCGTACTGATACCCATGTTCTGTGCGTCTTGTGGAGAGCGTATGTTGACCGGAGAGTCAGATCCTTTAAGTCTGATAGTACCTCCGTCCTTGGGATATACTCCCGTTAAAACTTTGATAAGGGTCGATTTGCCTGCGCCGTTCTCTCCCATCAGGGCATGTATCTCACCTTCTCTTAGAGTGAAGTCAACGCCTTCCAGTGCACGCACACCCGGGAAATACTTGCAGATTCCGCGCATTTCCAAAACTGCGCCCTTTTCCATCGTATTCGCCTCCTTGTAAATGAAAGATGTGCGATGCGGCGTACACCGCACCGCACACTTCCTGTGGTTAGTATTTCAAAAAGTCGGTTGGACTTAGATTATTAGATTCCGTACTTATCAACGTCATCCTGTGTGATTGTAGCTGCGTCGAAGCCCTTCTCATCCATGATAACTACCTTCTCTTTTGCACCATTCTTGATGATGTCATCGATGTAGGAAGCCTGGAATGGGTTGCACTGACCGTCATAGTTCCAGTTGCCGTTAAGGAGTTCTTCAAGAGCCCACTTGTTGCAGTCAAAACCGATAACGATAACGTCCTTGCCAACACCGTGAGAGATGTTTGCCTTATCAAGAGCCTGAACAGCACCCTTAGCCATATCGTCGTTCTCAGCGTAGATTACGTTGAATGGCTCGTTGGAGTCGATAACGGACTGAACGATCTGCTGTGCTGTCTCTGCGTTCCACTCAGCTGTCTGCTGTGTAACGATATTCCAGTTGTCATTGTTCTTAACCATCTCGTCAAGAGCACCTGTACGTCCGATCTGAGCAGATGAACCCATAACGCCCTGGATGTGGATGATGTTGTAAGAATCGAGATTCTGTGATGCGAGCCAATCTACTGCTGTCTGGCCTTCCTTAGCCATATCAGAAACGATTGAAGCCTCATATAAGCTCTCGTCAGCATCAATTGTTCTATCGAAGAGGATTACCTTGATTCCTGCCTTCTTAGCATCCTGGAGAACTGAATCCCAACCTGATGTTCCTGCTGCAGAGATGAGGAGATAATCTACATCGTCCTGAATGAACTTCTGAGCAGAAGCGATCTGTTCGTCGTTCTTAAGGCTGTATGCAAAAGATGCATCATAACCGTTCTCTTTTGTAAATGTAGCCTTCATATCCTTATCGTTAGCTGTACGATAACCGGACTCATTAGGATCGTTGTTGATGATACCAACTTTGATAAGACCATCATCATCTTTATCCTTGCTACATCCAGCAATACCAAATGCCATTGTTGCAAGAAGTGCTGCTGACAAAAAGACTGA
This sequence comes from Clostridiales bacterium, assembly GCA_017649745.1. Next base: position 10,529 of record JAGCGE010000266.1, read on the forward strand.
TAAAAGTTTCTTCATAATTTTTCGCCTCTTTCATCTTTTATAGTTTTTGATTACTGAGGTTTTCCCTCGGTTGTGATTCTAGTGAAACATAGTGTTTTAGGCCTTACAACGAATCCTCGTATGGCATATTTAGAATGGTAAGATTGCACAAATACACGTTGATCAAGAAGATTTTAATCTAATACAGATTCGTGTTTTTTCCCTCATTTTGTGCAATATCTTTTGCTCATATGTTGAATATCTTATGATTAGTGTTTTTGATACATGCATAAATCCATACACAATTTAGACAACTCCTTATCCTCTTTTCGAAAATCCTATAAAGAGTGTTAAAAAACACAGCAAAATATCTGACATTGTCTTTATCCTTCTAAGACACCTTTCCGAAAAGTGCATAAATAATTCGACTTATGGACGACTGATATAGAATGTAGAATCTTCTTATAAGAAGAGATCTGTGAGGATAAGATGACTGCTAAATACAGAAACATCGTAAACGAGCTCGAACTCGAACTTAAGCAGATGCATTCCGAAGGCAAGACACGCCTACCTTCGGAAAAAGATCTGTGCGAAGTTTATTCATGCAGCCGTCAGACGATCAGGACGTCTCTTAATGTACTTGAACAAAAAGGTCTTATCGTAAAGATCAAAGGAAGCGGTTCATATATTTCTGATGCAATAGAAAACACGAGTGATACCGTCATCTTCATTACTGAAGATCAGGATGGTTATATCTACCCTTCCCTCATCGAACAGTTAAAGAAAGATCTGAATCTTAAGAAACTGAAACTTAAGGTTGAATCGACAGGTGCCTCTATCTCCAGAGAAAAGAAATCTCTTCTTGACGTTATCGAAAGCCACGCTGCAGCAGTCATCATAGACCCAATACGCAACATGGTGCCTAATTCTAACGTTGATCTAATAGATAAGATCAAGAGTTTGGATATCCCTGTTATCTTCCTTGGTTCGCCTTATCAGAATCTTGATGATACGCTCATGATAAATGAAGATAATGTGGAAGGAAGTAATCTTCTCGTAAGACACCTTTTCGAGAATGGTCATAAGAAGATCTCGGGTGTTTTCAGAGTCGATGATGCAAAAGGTCTTATGCGTTATCAAGGAACGATGAATGCGATAAATGATAATGGACTTACTTTTAATGAGGAAAACTTTATGCTGATCACACATTCTGATGAGAGAAAGATCTCATGTGGTGATCACGGTATCCTTAATATGTTCATGACAGAATGTCTGAAAGATAATGATGCGATCATATGCCAAAATGACATCATCGCATATCACCTTATAAATACATTGAATAAGAAAGGGATCAGAGTCCCTGAAGATGTTGCTGTTGTAAGCTTCGACAATAGTTATCTGTCAAGCAAAGACATGAAGATAACTTCTATCGGTCACAACGAGAAAGCTCTCGTAAATGCTATTACGGAAAGCATATTATCTTCTATATCTCACAAGAAGAAAAAGTATCCTGTTATTCCATGGGAACTTCACGTAAGACAGAGCAGCAAGAGATGATCAGTATTCTCTGGAATCTATGAATTCCTGAGTCAGATTATTCTGAGTATAGATCTGTTCATCTATATAAACAGTCTTCTCGATATCTTCACCGTTACGATACTTCTCAACAAGTTCTTTTACCAAAGGTCCGTGCATCGGATTACACTCAACGCAAAGACTGATCTTACCGTCAAGACACTCTTGAAGAGCTCTCTTTGTAGCATCAAATGTGATTATCTTGACCTGACCGTATTTGCCGTATGTAATGCCGGCCTCATCTAAAGCTCGCATAGCACCGAAAGTCATATTATCATTCTCGCTATACAGGATATCGATGTCTTTGTTCTCTCTTAAATATTCAGTCATGACTTCGTAGCCTTTAGCTTCCGTAAAGTCACCGTTCAACTGGGTAACAATATTCCAGTTATCGCGAGTCTTGACTGCGTCTTCCAAAGCCTTGGTACGAAGGAGTTGAGCAGTAGCTCCGTATGTTCCCTGAAGGTGAACGATATTAAGAGGCTCTTCAGCAGAAGAAGCGGTATTAGCATCTATCCAATCAACAGCTTTATTGCCTTGCTCCAAAAAGTCAGAACCGATATTTGTAAGATAAAGATCTTTATTCCAAACATCTACTGATCTGTCGAGAATGATAACCGGGATCTTAGCATCATGAACTTCCTCAAGAACTGTTTCCCATCCTTCCTCAGTAGCAGGCGCTATGATGATGAGATCAACATCTTCAAGGATAAATCTTCTTACGGCAGAAAGCTGATTATCCTGCTGCTGTTTAGCATTCTCCATAATAAGCTCATAGCCGTTCTTCTCCGTAAAAGTCTCTTCCATCGACTTGGTATTAGCTAGTCTCCAGTTAGACTCAGCTCCTACCTGAGAAAAACCGATCACGAAGAGATCACTGTTTTCTTGAGAAGATCCTGTTCCTCTCATACATCCTCCGAGAAGAAGAACAAATATCAAACAAATTAATATCTTAAAGTATCGTTTCATTATCAATCTCCGCCTCTCTTGGGATCGTTATCCTAATAGAAGTTCCTTCACCCGGTGTACTCTCGATATTAAAATCACAGCCGTCACCGTAGAGTAGCTTAAGTCTCTTATAAGCTGATGTAAGTCCGAAACTTGTTGTATCCTCACTAAGAACTCGATTCTTAAGAACATCAAGTTCAGCTGGTTCCATTCCGGCACCTGTGTCTATAACTTCAAGGATAATATTCTTCTCGTCCTGTCTTCCGATTACCTTGATCAATCCCTTACCACGCTTAGGCTTAAGTCCGTGATATATTGCATTCTCAACCAAAGGCTGCATCGTCATCTTAGGGAGCTTATGTGATTCGATCTCAGGATCAATATCAATATCATATTCCATGATATCCCTGTATCTTACCTGCTGGATCTTAAGATAACTGTCAATATGAGTCTTCTCTTCTGCTATCGTAACGATATCCTTACCATCACTCAGGAATGATCTGAAATATGAAGAAAGACTTGTTACCATTTGCTCAGCTTCTTCATTCTTACCGATCTCGATAAGCCATACGATAGCATCGAGAGTGTTATAGAGAAAATGCGGATTGATCTGTGCCTGAATGAGAGACAACTCGATATCTCGCAAATGGATCTGCTCTTGGCGGTTAAGTTCGATCTGTTTATTAAGTTTCTCAGCCATGTCCTCAATACCTGTACTAAGAACAGCAAGATTGCTGTCATCAGTCGCAACAGGCGTATGGGCACTTAAGTCTCCCTGACCTATGCTCTCGACACGATTACTCATCTTAACGATAGGATCAGTGATACTCTTACTTAATATGACGGCTCTTCTTAAGACAAAAGGCGTCAGGATAAGAGTTACCAGGATAACGAAAACTATCTCTATAGCAAGCCATATATCAAGTTCACGCTGGATGCTCGCCATCTCACCTGCTTCATAATAAAGATACGAATAGATATAATCCTCGATGAGCTGAGTAATACCGTATATGTTAGTCTCAAGTTGTTTCATTCGCTCATCATATTGCCTTGTCTGTTCGATCCTTCGCATGTAAGTGCTTAAATTATCACAGAGCGTAAGAACGTTTGTCATAGCTTTACGGCTGTCAGGATTTGTTGTGTCGTCGAGAAGCTCCTCAGCGAGTTTTCGAGCAGAATTAACTTCATCCCAAGGTATCTCATCGCTACTTCCGCTTACATAGAGATACATCTTAAGGTCGACATCATCCTTAAAGTTCTGGTTGAAACCTGAGGCCTTAACGATATTACCTGAGACAGAGCCATACATGAGATTACGTGTCAGGATAAGTGCGAAAAGGATGAAAAGGATAGCGATTACCGGAATAAACATCTGAAGGATAAGACTATACATCTTACCCTGAATGTTCTTCTTGTTGAATCGCGCCTTAAAAAAACTCATTCTTCGACCATGTCTCCGTTACGATACTGACTCGGGGTACATCCCTGATTCTTCTTGAAAACAAACGAGAAATACCTCGGATCTTTGTATCCGATCTCACCTGCTATCTCGCCTGAGCGCTTACTCGTATTTCTCAGGAGCTGCTTAGCCTTGGCCATACGTTTCTTAGTTATATATTCGATAAATGACTGTCCTACATTGTGACTGAAAAGTGCACTCAGATAGTTAGCACTGATATTGATCGCTTCAGCAACACTATCAAGAGAGATATCTTCATCAGAGTAATGAGCGTTAATGTATTTAAGAGCATTATCGATGATATCGTTTCCTCTCTTCTGGACTTCAGCATCCCTCATCTTGATCGCCGTTGTAAGAACATCATTAAGATATATCTTTACATCTTCAGCTGTATCGTTCATATCGAACGAAGGAAGTGTTTTCGCTATCTCCTCAGAAGAAACATTAGCCTCTTTAAGAGCAAGTTCGACATTAACTCTTATGCTTACAAGAAGATAGCATCTGAAAAGGATAGACTTCTCACCGCCGTCAAGGCTAGCGATATATTCATTGGTAAAAGCTTCGACTTCGCTTAGAGTACCTGTCTGAACGAAGTATCTTATGATCATCGGATCGAACTTACCTGCATCGATCTTATTGATCTCATTGTCACTTGGGACATACTGCTCTTCCTTAAGCTGCTCGGAAGTAAATACATGTCTTCTCGGGAACAGATAGCGGTATGCGAATGCACTGTTGGCATCAGAATAGCAAGAAGGAAGTCCGCTGAGTCTGTTAGTCGGAGCACCTACAGCCACATGCCAGTCAAGAGTCGAAGATGACTGCTCGCAATGTTCTCTTATGATATCAACGCACTTGTCCTGAAGTCTTTGAATCTTATCCGAATCGCCCTTGATAAGGATCGCATAAGCAAGAAGATTGCATCTGAACAAGATATAGTCAGGGTACTGAATAAAGTGATTAAGAAGGCTCTCAGTTACCTTCGCTGCTTCATCGGTATAAGTAGACTGATTAAGATCCCTGATCGAGAAGATAACGATATTATAGCCGTTCGCCGCAATATCAAGATGAAGCTGATTAGCCTGCTCATAGATCTCAGATACAGAAAGTGATCCTTCTACGAGCTTCTCGAAAAAGGCTCTGTGGCTCATTCTCTCGAACTTCTTGAATTCCTGCTCATACTGCTTCAGGTAATCCTTCTGCTCATTCTCATCCATGATCTTCTTCCTTGTTCCTTCAAGGGCCTTGATCATATCTGCCTTTGTTATCGGCTTAAGAAGATACTGTTCAACTCCAAGCTCGATAGCTTTCCTGGCGTACTCGAAATCGCTGTATCCGCTTATGACTATTATCTTGATATTAGGGATCTCTGAACTAACTGTCTTACTTAATGCAAGACCATCCATGAACGGCATGGTGATATCAGTTATAAGCACATCAGGCTTAAGCTGTCTTATCATCGGAAGAGCCATCTCACCGTCAGGAGCATCACCTACGAACTCATATCCGTACTTCTCCCAAGGGATCATATCACGCAGTCCTTCTCTGACGATACTCTCATCCTCGCAGATAAAAACCTTGATCAGCTCCATAATAACCTCCACGCCGCTTACAATAAAAGTATTATAGCATGGAACAACGATCTTCTACTAATTCAGATCACACTTATCTGTCACGTTCCTCGATAATATGAAGTATCGAATGGCTTCCCAATATCTCATCCATTCTTTCAGTAATGAAAGACGGCTTAATATTGGTGTTCTTGATATCCTCAACAGGGACCCATATAAGCTCCTCGCCGTCATCAGTCATACCCCTGACACCATCAGCATTTTCGATACTTATGATGTAATAGAATTCGATAGTATGACAATCAAGTCCGTCGATATTTCCTCCGACACCCCTGAAAAAGTTCTCAGTGATAACAGCCAGACGTTCGATCTTAGCATCAGTTCCCAGTTCTTCCTTGATCTCTCTTATGATGCAGTGCTCAGTCGTCTCACACATGTTAACTGCACCACCAGTTACATACAGGTAATCGCCGAAATTAGACTTAACAAAGAGCATCTTGCCATCGTTAAGGATAAAAGCTCCTGCTCTGAACCTGAAATAAGAACTACCACAAGTAAACTTACAATCTTCTGCCATGATCACACTTCCTTTCCCATTACACATATCAAATGGAAAGAAAGTATATCATACAAATAAGATTTGTGAAGAGCCTTTATCTGGTCCTCTCATAAAAGATGATATTACTGACCCTGATGTAGAATTCATTATCATAGTCCCAGGCTGTAAGATAGACCTTATACTTTCCGTATCTGTCTAGATCCCACTGCCAGGAAGCCGGGATAGTAGTCTCATCATCATCAAGTATTGTCTCAAAGACCAGTTCATCATCACAATAAACTTCCACTCTAAGATTTAAAAAGCCGTCATGCTGATCGCGAATTATCGAATAGTCGTCTGTTAATTGAATAAAGAACGTTTCAACTACAGGAACCTCCGCTTGTTTCATTTCCTTATACGAATTATAACCAAAAGGTTCACCGTTTACCGTCACATCGATATCACAGTCAACAAAAAGTGTAACTGTTTCTCTTCCGATGATCGCACCGTAATCATCTCCCGGACATTCTATCTCACCTTGAACACTGATATTTTCCCATCTGTAACTATTGTATATCTGACCGCCAACTATACCTACTTGTGAAGGAGCACTTACATAAGCATTGGTGAAGTTCAAGTTTCTGATCTCGACACCTTCATCACTATATCCGACAAATCCGGCAGAGTCATCTAAACTCTCGATATGCATTCCGTTTATCGTGTGGCCATTTCCTTCTATTACGCCACGGAAAGGATAAGGGTCATATCCATAGAACCAGCCCATAGAGGCCCACTCATAACCGGTCAGATCGATATCATCTTCAATATCCAAAACAAAATACGGATCATCATCCTCAAATGTGTTTACATAATAAACAAAGGATGCCAGTTCCTCAGGTGTAGAAACAGGGAAAAACGGAGCATTCTTGTACATGAAAATCCAATCCTCATCAACAAGATCCATGATATCTCCCGTATTACATGAGAATTCCCAATTGCTGTTACCGTATCCGGATGAAACCGGATCGCTCATACCCATCAGAGCATACCAACGTTCTGAATCAACAACATAATAATCTCCTGTGCCCACATGCTTACAGGTTATTGTGTGATCCCCTGTATCAATGACTATTCCTTCGATCTCTTTAAATCCCATTCCAAAGAAATCGTCATACACTACGATCAGATTGCTCTCAGGTACACCTTTAAGATTATCAGGATCATATTCGATCACAAGTTCCGGATCATCCAGATAATTAACATACAAACTTACTATATCTCCCATCAAACAAGGAACCTCATCCTTATACATCGAACCGTTTATTCCATATATGAAGAGATCATCAAGTTCATCCAAAGTCACTTCACGACCATATTCAGCATAAGTCTCACTTAACTGCTCATCGATATCATCAGGAAGAACACCTGATAAAGTAGCTCCGATCGTTAAAGAGTTCTTATCATTTTCACCCAGTTTAACTGAATAATATGTTCGTTCATCATCTTCTGTCATTTTCGTTATATCAGCTGCAGCGATCGTAGGACCCTCATCTTCTCTGGCACAAGCAACGTTTACCATCATCACAAAGGTCAGGAGCAACGAAATCAATACTGTTTTCTCTCTTTTCATAGTTATTACCTCAAGAGCTTTCATTCAGTTTTATGCTTAAAAAAGCTTTCCTAACCATATAGACAGAAAATAGTTGGAAGTGTTACACAAAAAATAATTATTCAAACTAAACAGTCATATTATATAATATTCAGCGGTAATAAGGTTAATAGAAACATCGGAGGACAATCATGAAGATAAAAAAATACGCGATAATCAGCACCATCATACTAAGTTCATTCCTATTAAGTTCATGTTCATTCAGCGACAAAAGGGTCGTAGCAAAGATGAACAAGACATTTAAAGATGATCATTTCACTTATGACGGATCTTCCTTCAATCTTGAAGGAGGTTATAAAGGATATGTAAGATCAGAAAAATATCCTAAAAAAACAATCATAATCAGGGATGGGCAAACAAATTACAATCAGGTCAGATATGAAGATGATGCTCAAGAATATTTTGAAGATCTGGTTGAAGGCTATTTTGATGCTGACAAGATCGAAGTAAACTTCATCTACTACATCGAATATACAGACGTTGAAGATATGGATTTCGACGAATTTTTCGAAGAACACCATAAAGGTACCATTGATATTGATCTGTACTATAAAGGAGACCTCCCTTCAGAAGATGAGATTAAAGACACCCTTATAGAGATCGCTGAAGACAGCGAATACGGATTCACCATGCATTTCGATCTCCATAAAGGAAAAAAGAACAAAGATATCTCTCAAAACTATATCCTGTATATGGATAAAGATGATCACATCAAACACATATATCTAGACGACCATGAAGATGATGATAATGATCGTTACCTTGTAGAAGATATGGACCTAGATAAGTAATCATTTCAACGTTTTATTTATAATATATGTGCTGTCTTAACCGCGATTAAACTTTGCGATAAAAGTAAATAATTTAACGTTTATCGTTAAAAAGTTGTTGACAAAGATTAATCCCAGAGTTATTATCATGTCATCAAAGTTAATCACGGAGGATAAAGAAATGAACCAAGAAATGATAAAACTCGAAAAGGTTAAGAAAAGCTGCAGCACAGTAAAAAAGGTTGCAAAGATAATGATGATAATAGCTATCATCGGAGCCGTATGCGGACTTATTGCCGGCATAGCCACTCTTGCAGTTGCACCGCAATACGCAGACAGACTCGCTGAACTTGAAGCAGCCGGAAAGATCAGTCTCAGCACAGGAGTCACAAGTAAGATAACCGCACAGCTATCCCCTAATGATGTGGTACCGCTCACAACTGTGTTGGCGATATACTCATTTGAAACAACTGTAGTACTTGCTGCCTTCGCATTCATTATGCACATGATAAGTTCAGCATTCGGTATCATCGAAAAAGCCGATTCCCCTTTCACTGATACAGCGATCAAGAAACTTATTACAGCTTTGGTAATCGTATGCATCATCGTTGGTATATTTGGAGGCATTGCTTACGGCACTCTCTTAGGTGTGATCACATGGGCGATCTATACGATCCTTGATTATGGTCGAGTATTGCAGATCCAGTCTGATGAGACATTATAAGGAGGCTGTAATATGGGAAAGATAATACTTAGATTAGACCGCGTTATGGCGGACCGTAAGACATCACTTAATGAACTTGCCGAGAAAGTCGGCGTATCAAACGTAAATCTATCAAAAATGAAGAACGGCAAGATCAGCGCCATCCGCTTCTCTACACTTGAAGCTATATGCGATGCGCTTGATTGCCAACCGGGTGACATCCTGGAGTATAGCAAGGAGTAAAAAAATACCGTTATGATCAATATGTTAATTACTGCGATCGTTCAGATCGTTCTGTTCACTGCGCTTCCTTTTATCTGGTGGCTTATCACAGCCCGTAAGAAGATGAACTTTTTCAAGTGGCTCGGACTCAAGAAACCTGAAAACACAAAGAAGAATAAGACTGTCCTTTGGACTATCGGAGCAATACTCGGATTCTTTATCGTATCAGCTTTCATGCTCTACAGCGTAAGAAATATCGAAACAGCTGCATCCGATTTCACAGGACTTGGCGCTAAGGCTATCCCTTCTATCCTCATCTATGCGATCTTTAAGACAGGTCTTGCTGAGGAGATCGTATTCAGAGGATTCCTCCTAAAGAGGATCAGCAACAAGTTCGGATTTGCCGCAGGAAACCTCGTTCAGAGCATTTTGTTCGGTATCATGCACGGAGCATTCTTCATTAGCGCAGTTGGTATCGTAAAAGCAATATTGATCATTATTTTCACAGGGTCTATAGCATGGGTAATGGGATTTATCAACGAGAAAAAAGCAGGAGGCTCCATCATTCCAAGCTGGTGTATACACGCATCTGCGAATATATTCTCAGGAATCTGCTCTGCTTTTCTCCTGATCTAACAGATCGCTGATATACATAAAATCGCAACCGACATTATGTGCCGTGATAAGATCTTTTTCTTCATCACCGACAAGAAGGATATCAGTGATATCAACATTAAACTCTTCCGCGATCAAAAGGATCCCCGCTTTATTTGATTTTCTGTACCCGCAGATCTGAGACGAGACATACAGATCCAATTGATCTATCAAGCCCGACACGGCATCTTTAAAGATCCTGTCGGGCATTCCATTTGGAAGATCAGTAAGACAGGCTGTCACTATTCCCTTCTCCCTGCAAGATTCAAGAATCTTGGGCGTATGATCAAATATCCTCGACTTAAGTTCTAACCCTTCAAAAAACGCATCGATAATCAAGGAAATATCAGGTTTATTATCCCAGTCTTTAACTGCTTCAGAGAACAAAACTTCAGGCATGATCTCTACTTCTCGATGAGTAAGTCTGGGATTAAAAGATCTCAAGATATCAGAAGCTTCGCTTATCTTCTGATCACAGACATTAAGCTTAAACTTATCAACCACTCTTCGAAATCCCTGAAGATAGAAATCGCTCCAATCAAGCGGCATTCCGACATATTCCATCAGAGTACCGCCAAGATCAAAGACTATTACTTTATATTGTGAGTCAATCCCATTCAACATATATCGAGCATTAATCATCGAACGGATTTACAATGCCGAGCTTATCTGACATAAGCTTAACAAACTCCGGATCACCTGAATTACTCATTATCCTAAAGGTCATAACACCTTTTCCGGACTGGTAAACTCCAACGGCATTCTTTGCATTTGAATATTTCGAATCATATGTGTAAATACGGTATTTGATACCATTTTCATTACCATCGTCTCCGATGATACGAGAGAATGCCTCTTCACAAAAAGCATCAGCCTCCTCCTGCTGGTCAAAACCGATATAGTAGATTTCAAAAAGATCCTTTACATCATCCTCAGTTCTCTCGCCGACATAAACGACAGTTACTTCACTAACATCGTATTCGTCATACTCACCCATATGATTGATAACATCATTAAATATCTCTAGAGCTTCATCCTCATTTTTGGAAGAATAGTAAACAGCCTGATCAGTAGGCAGTCGTGTAAGTAAAACATAAAGAGTATCCTTATCTGTCTCTTCAGCTCCATACTTCTTAGCTGCATTACAGATATTCTTACTACTGAGCTTTGAGGAACCTATCCCGTCAATATCGTCCATGACTTCATCGACTTTTTTCGAATGAGCTTTTTTCTTTTTATCGGATTTCTTATCGGAACAACCGATAATACATAACGAAGTAGAAACAATTAGAAAACCTGCTGCCATCTTACAAACAAAACCGCGATATGAAATGGATTCTTTCATACTTTCACCTCGTTATCCATAATTCATTCTTCCTTCAGAATCTCAAGATCACTTCTCTCATATCTGTTGGTTCCGGGAAGACTTTTCTTATACTTCCAACACTTGATAGCATCGTCTAACGAACGACCCTTATTATCTTCGAAAAAATCTCTGACATAAGTATTATACTCGAATTGACGGTCTATTTCCTTACGACCCTTATCTTTACTGTTCTTTATCTCAAGATAAGCATCAACAGCATCCTTATAAGTCTTGTCAGGATTACTCTTCAGCCACTTCTGGAACTTAACGTTAAATGAAAAAGATTCACCGAGTTGTTCTTTGAAAAAAGCACGATGCTTCTCTGAACAAACGAAGTTCTCACCTATAAGGCCATCAGGTGTTATTTCTCCTGTCTGAGCAGAAGAACGTCTCACACCGGAAGAGGATGAAGTAATCTTACCGGTATCAAGAAAAATGCATATCCTATCTGCAAGTTGCTCCTTACCTCCTGATGTCGGAAGTCCGTTATCACGGCAAAAACTCACCAGTTCTTCCTTAAGCCAATACCATTTACGAAATGTGCTGCTATCTAGTTTAGTATCAAGTTGAGGTCTGTTATCCATATGTATTCCTCTCCATCTTATCAAAGCAGAGATAGTCACCGTATCCAGTGTCGAGAATATTGTATTCAACCTCATGGAAGCCACGTTTCAGATAAATCTTTTTCGCAGGTAAAGAAGCATGGATCACTATCTTGTCATAAGACTTCGCTATCTCTTTCTCAGCAAAATCCAAAAGCATCCTACCATATCCTTTGTGCTGATACGAAGGAAGAACAAATAACCTGTCGATCTCGTCATTAGATAAAGTTACGGTTCCTGCCATTTCTTTATCGTCAGTTATGAGCAGATATACTCTTCCGTTATTGATATCTCGCCTGATGTTTTCATCTGAATGATGATTCGAGAAGAACTTTACCGCACCATCAGGATAATACTTAGGATAAACTTCCTTTATCGTATCCTGAGTGATCGTCTTTACTGTCTCGAAATCCTTTTCAACTGCTTTCCTAATTTCCATATCTCTATCCTCCTACATTACTGATCAAGTTCTTTCCATTCCTCATATGCCGTCTCCCACGTATCGACCGAAAATGGTCTTACGTTATCTCCGATCCTTTCGGCATACTTATTTACATAGCGAAGGAAAAACGTGAGATGCTCCCTTGCCGTCGTAAGTTCCTTGATTATTATCTTGCTCCACACCGGTGCTTC
>JAGCGE010000267.1 GCA_017649745.1 Clostridiales bacterium
GCATCTATCTTACGGGTCTCGCATATATAGAGGTAATGTGCAATAACGAAAAGGCTGCACTCTCACATCTTAAGGAAGCCGAGAAAAAAGCAAGAATATTCGATGCAAATCCAGACTTCGACGCAAGAAACGAGCGTTTCGTTGACATAAAAGATCCATGCATGGCATATGATACAACCGGTGAAACATGCATCCAAGGTATAGAAAACACAATTAAACAACTGAAGTCCAAAGAACTTCTCAAACTCTGGAAATCCATTAAATAATGAGGTGACAACAATGAATAACAAATCAATACGTGCGGAATTGGCATCCCAGTTCCGTAGGAAGAATAACTGCGCTTTTTTTCTGACATTTATCGTATCAGTACTGTCAGGTCTCTCAGGAATCATCGTCTCCTGGGTCGTAAAAGAATTCATCGATCTTCTCTCAGATCAAAGCAGATTCACACTTAATCAGCTGCTCATCATCTGCCTTATATTCACGGTCTTACACTTATTCATCATGGTCCTTAATTACATCTCCGAACCATATTATGTAACCCGCGGAATGAGACAGTACAAGAACAGTGCTTTCAAGTTCCTCTCGATGAAGAATATCTCTTCTTTCCGAAAAGAAATGACATCAACTTATATATCAGCGCTCACTAATGACGCAACCTCGATCGAGATGAATCATATAGCTTCACTTCAGCCGATCGTTACAAAAGTCGTATCATTCGTTTTCGCGATCGTCCTGATGTTCTATTACTCACCTGAGTTAACATTATTCTCCATTGCTATCATCATGTTACCTTCAATCGTCGCTATGACACTTGGCAAGAAGATGGCGAAGATTCAAAAGGAAGTATCAGAGAGAAATGCTGAATTCACATCAGTCCTTACAGATTGTCTGAGCGGATTCCAGGTAATAAAGAGTTTCCGTGCAGAAAAGGAAGTAAACGAACTCTTCTACAATGAGAACAAGAAACTCGAAGATACAAAATGCAGACTTCGTAAGATCGAAGTAATCACCGGAAGAATGGGCGGTATCGCAGGAATGATCTCTCAGCTTGGCGTATTCGTCGTTGGAGCATATCTTGTAAAGAGCGGTAAAGGATTAACAGCCGGATCGGTTCTCATGTTCGTTAACCTCATGAACTTCCTCATCCCTCCTGTAGCTGAACTTCCAAGACTTCTTGCAGGAAAGAAAGCTAGCAAAGCCCTTATCGATAAGCTTGCTGATTCCCTTAACCTCAGTAATGAAGGATCAGGTAAGGATAAGCTTGAGAACATCGGCGAAAAGATCACTTTAAAGGATGTATCCTTCGCTTATGAAGAAGGTGGAAAAAAAGTCCTTCACGATATCAACTGCGAATTACTCCCTGGCAGATCATATGCCGTAGTCGGCGGTAGCGGAAGCGGAAAATCCACGTTCCTTAACCTTTTGACAGCTGCTAACAATACATACAACGGCGAGATAAAGATCGACGGAAAAGATCTTAAGAATATCGATCCGGATTCCCTTTATGATCTGATGTCCGTAATCCAGCAGAACGTATTCATCTTCAATTCTTCGATCAAAGACAACGTTACAATGTTCCGTGATTTTTCTGACGAGAGTATCGATGAAGCAATCAGCAAAGCTCATCTTGAAAAGCTTATAAGCGAACGCGGCGAAGATTACCAGTGCGGTGAGAGCGGCAAGAGCCTCTCAGGCGGCGAAAAGCAGAGGATCTCCATAGCTAGAAGCCTTCTTAAGAAGTCATCTATCCTCCTCGCAGATGAGGTCACATCAGCACTCGATGCAAAGACTTCTCATGAAGTTATCAATGAGATCCTTGATCTCGATTCAATGACAAGAGTCGTAGTAACTCACGCATTAGACGAAAACGTACTCCGCCGCTACGATGAGATCATCGTTATCAAGGACGGAACGATCGAAGAGAAAGGAAGTTTCGAATCACTCATGAATAACGACGGCTACTTCAAGGCTCTTTATACAGTTAATAATTCACCTGTCGTAGCTTAAATCTCAAATGTTATGATCTCAGGCGAATTAAAGAAACGAGGAAGCGGTGTACTCTCTCTTGCAAGACCTCGACTGACGATAAGATATGATCCGTTATCAAGTTCGTAAAGGCCGTTTACGTACTTTGGAAACAAACCCTGATCCGGCGCTAATGTACCGCGACCGGTAAACGGGATCAAAAACTGACCCGCGTGTGCGTGTCCTGATAATATCAGATCAAAATCGTAACGAGCATAGTGAGAGACCCGCTCCGGCCTGTGAGTTAAAAGGATCTTATATGAATTATCCGATGTTTTCCCGTATGCTGAATCAAGTTCTGCAAGCCATTCTTCTTCAGACATAAAAGTGGGATCATCTATACCGCAGATATCGATCGTTCTGCCTCCGACTTCTATCGAACTGCAGTCACCTCTAAGAACTGTTATACCGATCGAACTAACGTAATCACACATTTCATCTACTCGGTTACTCCAGTATTCGTGATTACCTGTAACATAGAAACAGCGGTATCTCGGAGCAATATACTCAAGAAAGATCTTCGTGTTATCATCATCAAGTTTGTCATCGAAGATATCACCTGAGAGAAATATGAGATCAGGAGAATTCTCGTCAACCATCTTAGTAAGAGTCTTCTGATCCTTGCCATAATAACAAGAATGAAGATCTGTTATGAGCATACAACGACATCCCGAACCTGCATTCGGGATGTTTATATTCTCAACACAAGGAAACTCGAAGATCACTGTTAATACAATAAAGACCACGAGGATCGACGCCAGTATAATAGTCGCTTTTTTCTTCATACGAGATTACAGTTCGTAAAGATAGGAAACCATATTATATTCACGATTTCCCCATCTGTGAGTTCCGTTCTTATACTGCTTGCCGCCCATCTTCTCGTAGAACTTCCTGGATTCGTGATTATCCTCAAGGCACCAGATTATCATGTTCTTCTTCCCTGCTTCCCTGAACATATCCATCGAGCGCAACATCAAAGCTTTACCGATACCGTTCTTCCTCATCGAATATCTGACATATAAAGCAATGATCTCGCAGTCAGATGCTTCATCGTCAGCCATCTCGTTCCAGGCATATCCGACAACTTCATTGTCGTCTTCGGCAACAATATATTTCTCAAATCTGCGCACCTCGATCTGATATCTTTCCTCAACGTTCATAGAATCGAGATAGTCGTTCTCGATGATACCTCTGTACGCAGTCTGCCAGTCTTCAACAAGTATCTCAGCGATCTGTCTTACATCTTCTTCAGTCGCTTGTCTTATGATCATATGAAATAATTCTCCTTAGTTCCTCAGTTTTCCTGAACCGTGATACCGTTACGGATTCCACCGGTATAACCGTCACGGGCATGGATCTGCTTTTTCTCCTCATACATCAGTTTATCCGCTCTCTCGAAAACATCACGATAAGAATGATCGACTTCACGGTCATAAACTGCTTTACCGACGGAGATCGAGATCCTCTTCTCCAATGCCTCGGAAGATGCTCTCTCCTCTTCAAGTATCAGCTTCAGGTTATCAATATGTTCATCCAGTTTAGCATATTCAATACCTGAAGGGATAACAACAAATTCATCTCCTCCGATCCTAAATACAGCACTCATAGGGAAAGCCATACAAAGGATACTTGATGCTCGCTTCAAAGCTGAATCGCCACCCTGATGGCCGAGATTATCATTGATCAGTTTAAGATAATTCAGATCGCACATCAAAACAGCGAACTCAGCCGTTCCGTTCTTGATCTGCTCATCAATATATGAGGTTGTATCATCATACGCAGTCTTGTTCTTTACACCAGTAAGGGAATCAACATATGCCAGGTTCTTCATAGCAAGAAGATCACTGTCTCGTTTCTCAAGTTCCGCGTCAGCTTTTTCGATACGGCGAGTCTGTGCTGCTGTAAGAGTCTTATAGTCTTCTTCCCTCGCACGTATCTTGTCTATGGCTAGTCTAAATGCCCTGGACAATTTACCGACCTCATTATTCTTCTCAGGTGGAAGGATAACATCATAATTACCACTGCTTATCTCAGTAGCAGCTTCAGTAAGTTTTTTCAAGGGATTAGTGATCCTCGTTGACGTTATTACCGCAACTATCGCAAGTAAGATCGTGATCCCGATCGAAACAGAGACCATCATAACAACAGCTCTGTCTCTCTCACTATAGATGCTCGTATAATTGTCACAAAGAACTAATCTCATTCCGTTACGAAGTGTCACATAGACCATAACGCGGTCAGCACCTTCATAATAGTAACGGATCAGTTCATTACCTGTATTATCCTGATACATAAGGTTCTCGTTCTCAATGACATGATCTTCGCTATCGCTATGGAATTCAGCCTGTCCGAGATCATCGATATGATAATGAGCACTTCCGTCAGCTTCCTTAAGATACATATAACCTGTGTCATGGTATCGTATGGAATCGACCCATTCGAGAAGTCTGGTAAAACTAATGTCGATTCCTATGATCGCAACAGGAGTGTCGTCTATATAGATCGGCTCGACATAAGATATGAGGTAATCCTCAACGCTTTTGTCATAATACGGCTTAGTCCAGAGGGAAGCCTTATTCTTTATAGGACCGTAATACCAATAATCTGCAACCGGATCTTCCTCGATCATATTCTGAGTAAAAGGTATTATCTTAAAATGTCCATCATCATCACGGGTATAATACACACCCTCTTCACTATCTGTATCACCGGTAATATCCAGCGAATAGTGGATGTATGCTCCCTGGATAAAGTCGTTATCCTCTGTCATGAAACGGATCAGATCATCAGCATCATCGACGATGGAGTCGCGCAGTTCTTTATCATTAGTGATCGTATCAACATCAGTTATCTTGCTCTGGGTCCATCTGGAAAGTGCTTCGACAGCATCTTCTGTTCTCAGGAGTTCAGTATTAACATCATGGCCTCGCTCCTCGCAAAAGAGGTTCATCTGATTGGCTGCACCTCTAGTAAGGATATTGCTCGATACCAAGACGCTGATCGTAACAAGACTCGCAGCAAGTATGATGGCTCCAAGTACAATAACCATCGTCAGTCTTCGCCTGATAGATGAAAAATATGGTATAGATTTCATACAAACACTCCGAGTATTTTCTGTTAAGTATATTATAATAAAAAATGCTTGATTTTATAGATTAAATTACAGTTCAGGAGAAATAAACATGAAGATTTATATAGATTTTGACGATTGTCTGTGTGAGACAGCAAGTTACTTTTCGAAGCTCGCCTATGAGATGTTCGATATAGATGTCCCTTACGAGAAAATGCGCTATTTCAATCTTCAGAAGGCTTTCGACCTGACCGATAAACAGTACGAGCAGCTGCTCGTCAGAGGTCATGAACCAGAGGTTCTGATGGCTTTTGAAGAAACTCCGGGCGCTTCCAAGGTCGTTAATGAATGGATCGATCAAGGTCACGAGGTATCCATTATAACGGGACGTCCTTTCAATTCATATGAGCCATCAAGAGCATGGCTTGACGCCCACAACTTAAAGAACGTTAAGATGTATTGCCTTGACAAATACGGCAGAGAAGATCTTATTAAGGACAGCAGCTATAGTCTGAAACTTGATGACTATTACAGGATGACATTCGACTATGCAGTCGAGGATTCTCCGTCGGCATTTAAGTTTTTCGATCATATGCCGGCGCTTAAGGTAATGGTTTTCGACAGGCCATGGAACAGAGAGGCTGAACTGCCGAGCAAGAATTATATCAGGTGTACTGACTGGGATATCATCAGAAAAGAGATATCAGGAAACCTTTGAACGCTCTTTAACTTTGGAGTTAATGAATTCGATGTCCTTCTTTGTCTTTATCGTGTCCAAAAGATATGCGAAGACAAAGACTATTCCGACATAGATGAATGCCATCCAGAAGTTACTTACAAAGAACCAGCCTGCGATAAATCCAAAGAGCATTACGATGCCTGTTACGACAAAGTACTTGATGATATAGTTTCCCCAGATCGGAAGCGAATCGATCTCATCCATAAGATAGTTAACGACTGATATGACAAACGAGAGTCCGAAGAGTTCGAGCACCAGCTTGATCTCGTCCGTCACTCCGATCCAGATGATCGAGATCGTGAATACGGCGAGTATCGTCAAGGCAGATAATATACATGTATCCCGCAATATCTTCTTCATAGGCTCTCTCGTTTAAACATCTTCTTTATCTCGGAAAGGTACTTCCTCGATACGATCAATTTCTCATCGTTATCCATAACGGCTTCCAGGTGACTGTTCCTTATCTGCCTGATCTCCTTTAAGTGTTCGATATTCATGATGCAGGTCCTTGAGATCCTGACAAATCCGTAATCAGAGGATGCATTCTCGATATCAGCCATCGAACCTTCAAGTCTGTAGACATCGTCTCCTGTGTAGATAAAAAGCTTACGCTCAACGTTCTCTATATAGTAGATATCGAAAAGATCGATCATGACGGAACCGTCGTCTTTTTTACCGATAATGGACGCATCAAGCTTACTGATCTTCTTGACCAGATTATCAACTGTCCTGTTCCATTCAGGATATTCAACGATAACCGTCAGCGGCTTACCGTCAACTTGTCTTTTCTCTATCCGCATTCTTTCTCAACTTCCAAAATCGTATACCGATAATGATCAAGTCTGCTGATAATAAAGCCACCGCACCTATAAGGCTATATGGTGCCCAGGTAAACATTATGTCCTTAAGTCCTGCGCCAAAGACAAGTGGCATGACAACTAAGATCGAAATGACCAGCAAGGCAATAATGATACCTGATATCAACAGAGCTATACGTTTCCTGGTCCAGATGGCAAAGCCTGCCAAGAGCAATCCTGCCACCGAAACCATCGTAAATATTATATCAAATATCGTCCAGACATCGGCTACAATATCAGTCGTCTTTCCTGATACGAGATCAGAGAAGATCAGGTTACAAAGGCTGTCGGTAGAAGCAGCTACATTAAGGTTCGTAAGAACACATACACCCACCTGTTTCTCGTCCGAAAAGACTATCCTTGAAGAATAGTTCGGTGTACCTCCCGAATGTCCTATACACTCATCAAACACTTCCCAACCGGAGTAATAATCTTCCTTATCGATCAAGTGAGATTTAGTCTCTCTAACTAATTCTCTGTATTCATCAGGAATATCTTCGATATCAAGCCAGATCCTGATCCAGCGTGCCATATCCTTCGTATTCGAATAAAAGTAACCTGCCGGGATCCTTCCTTCAACGACCGGAATCTCATATTCAAAAGCATGACGGAAACCCAGCTTAGAACCGCGAATAATATTCTCGTCTTTTGGATCAACGACCACATAAGTATTGTTTAATCCCAAAGGTCTTAAGATCTCACTTTCCATGTAATCCTTATACGAAATGCCACTCACCTTTTCGATGATCGCACCAAGAAGATCGAAGTTCACATTAGAGTATGAATAGTTCTCTCCCGGGATCGACTGAAGTTCTTTTCCGGACATGCTTAAAGCCCAATCCTGAAGCGACATATCTGACGTCGCGCTCGGATATAAAGATTCAGAATTATTGTATCCGCTTGTCTGGGTTAGAAGCTGTTCGATCGTAATCTCATATGGTGTCGAATCATATGTTGCAGAAAAGTTCGGAATGAACTCCGATACAACAGAATTAAGATCGAGCTTGCCTTCACTCATGAGTTTATGGATCGCAAGTCCCGTGAAAGCTTTCGTCATGGAACCGATCTGATATAAACCTTCACTATCACCGTAGAAGCTTACATCCTCACCGTCAAAGACAGCGACGCTGACATTATTGCACTTCGTACTCTTACGGAAACTGTCCACATAACCGTCAATCTGATCATCGTCTGCTCTTACACAGTTACCCATATTAACAACTGCAAAAGACAAACATAACATCAATGCTAATATCTGAAAAACTCTTCTCATAAGTGATCCCTCCCATATTCTGTTAGCCTGATATTAAAGGAATGATCAGAGCATTCATATAGCCTCTGACAGATGTTGCAAAAAACAGGTCACTTGTTGCAAATCGATCAGTATCTATAGGACGGATACCCCACAAACAGACAACGTTTACACATTCTTCAAAGAAAATCAAATTTTTTTATAATATAATTAAAGAAAAAGCGAGCGGGGTGGAATTGTGTATTATTCTAGCGTTGGCATCATAGCGTTGATCGTACACATAATCATAAATTTCGAAGCTCTAAAGCGCGTTAAGAAAACGCCGGAAAATATGGTGCGCTATAAATTCCGTTTGTACCTCCTCGCTATAATCGGCTTTTATATCTCCGACATAATATGGGGCTTTTTCGATGAGAGAAAGATGATCATCCCTGAATATATAGACACTTGTGCATTTTTCCTTACAATGGCCCTTTCAGTCCTTCTATGGACCAGAGCTGTAGTTGAATTCAGCGGTACCAAGGGTAAGCTCGGCAAGATGCTAGTCGGCAGTGGCTGGGTGATCTTCTTGTTTGAGATCATCGTTATCATAACGAATATATTCAAGCCTATCGTTTTCACTTTTGATGAGTACGATACGTATGTTCCTCTTTCTGCAAGATATGTCACATTATTCATGCAGATGTTCCTCTTCTTAGGAACTGCCATATTCGCATTTGTAATGTCTTTTAGATTACACGGGAAGCAACGAACAAGTTTCATTATAGTCGGTGTCTCCGCGATCATCATGACATTATTCATCGAACTTCAAACAGGTTTCCCATTCATGCCGTTCTATTCTCTCGGTTGCCTGTTCGGAACCTGCATGATCCACGCATTCGTATACAGGACCAAGGATGTTGAACATAACCTCGAGATCGAGGCAATAAACCAGAAAGCATATAAGGACGGACTTACCGGCGTCAAGAACAAGCTTGCATATATTGAAGCGCTAACAGATATCGAGACAGGTGTCGAGAACGGTTCTCTGACAGAATATGGTGTCGTTGTTTTCGACTTAAACGGTCTTAAGGCGATCAACGATAATTATGGTCATGAAGCAGGTGACGAATATATTAAAAGTGCATGTCGCCTCATCTGCCTTCAGTTCAGACATAGTCCTGTCTTCCGTATAGGCGGTGATGAATTCGTCGCGATCCTTAAAGGCGAAGATTATCAGAATCGAGATTATCTTGAGGGCTCGTTCAGAGAGATAATCGACAATAACCAGAGAGTCGGATCTGTCGTTGTCTCCAGCGGCCTGGCGATATACACGGCAGGAACTGACAAAGGATATAATGATGTCTTTAATCGAGCTGATGAACTCATGTACGCGAGAAAGAAGGCATTAAAGGCAATGCCTCGTCAGTGAAGTATCTTATAAACGATCTCATCATACTCTGTACACTTCTTCACCTTCAGAAGGCGCTTTATGTCGCGCTCATTATCTTCGAAAAGAACGCGCCAATATGTCCACAGATCCTTCATCTTGTAAAGGATATTGATGTCAGGTGACATGATCCTTCTATACTCGTTATACAAGGCATCGTGAAGTCTCCAAAATCGCTCGAAGTCAGTCTCCGTAGCGAAACCTTTAAGCTTGTCAGTAAGAGACGGGTCAGTGATAAGACCTCTTCCCAACATTACCGTATCAAGAGTTGTGCCAAACAACTCTGACAGATCATCATAGTCCTTGCACGTATAGATATTTCCGTTATACACAAGAGGACATTTAATATGCTCCAGAGCATACGCGTAATACTCCCTGCGAGGGTCCGCTTTATAGAAGTCTGCTCTTATCCTTGGGTGCACTATAAGTTCACTTATCGGAAAGGCATTAAAGATCTCCGCAAGATCGTAGAACTCTTCAGGCTTATGGTATCCAAGTCTCGTCTTGATCGATATCTTCATATTCTCTGATTCGCCGAAAGAATATATATCATCAAGGAAGCTTTGAAGTGCTGATGTCTCCAGAAGGAAACCTGCACCTTTTCTTTTCGAGCAGACGGTTCCGGAAGGACATCCGAGATTAAGATTTACCTCGTTATAGCCCATCTGCTGAAGCTCTTTAGCCGCTTCGATAAAGTATTCTGATCTGCATGCGAGTATCTGCGGAACAAGGTTATTCACGCGATTATTCTCAGGGATGATATCCTTCCTCTCACGCGGAGTCATAGGACAGTTCTCCGAAGGAGAAATGAACGGCGCGAAATACTTATCGATGCGACCGTAGATCTCATCGTATGTATTACGGAATATATAATTAGTAACACCTTCAAGTGGAGCTAGATAGATCTTCATGAGTTTTCTTGCGTCTGATCAGGATATTCCCAGAATCCTCCGGTATGAAAGTTCTCGTTTCCCAGTGGCGTTGCCGTCAACTTAAAGATCACGCATCCGTCAGGACATACGATCGTCTTTGTATATTTACTGTCGCCTCCGAGCTTAGTCAGATCTCCACCGCTCCTTACTGATTCCATAAGCGGATAGAGCATCATCATAGTCTTAGAACAGATTCCGTATCCTTCTTCGTTAACAGGACAGCCGTAAGTGCACTTGTAGCAGTCGCCAATCTCTTCACCGTTACGGCAGTAACGTTCAGTACTGTCACCATGCAGAAAGCCCGTGACCTCTACTTTAAATTCGTATTCTTCGTCATACCATTTTTTCATAACTTTAGTTCTCCATCAATATATTCGATAAGCGGCTTCTTACGAACTTCTGACTTGTTATCCTTATACCACTTATAACATTCCATTAGTCCTTCCGTTAGATCAGTTACATCAGGAAGTATCTTCATCTGTTTTTGAACATCAAGCTCATATTCATAATCATAGAAACTAAAATACCTGCGCTGATCGATCGGTCCGCGAACATTAATGAACTCAGGTGTCTTATCAAGACAAGAGTAGCAGAGTTCGACCCATTTTCGAACAGATACAGTATCAGGATTACCTACATTTAAGATGTGATCTTCAGGCTTGTTATTGATTATATATTCCATGATCTTACAGAGGTCCTTCACATGGAAAAACTGCAACTTCATCTCACCGTCACGAGGAAGATAAAATGGCCTGTCAGCTTCTGCACAATCGAAAACAAAAGCTTCCCTATAGACATTGTTCATAGGTCCGTACAGATAAGGCGGCCTTAGGATATATGTATCTGGCTTTAACTGAAGAGCTTTAGTCTCAGCATTGATCTTATCTGTGCCGTACTTTCCCCAATACTTGTTCTCCCTAAGCTCGCACTCTTCTATAAACGGCTGTTTCTCATCTTCAGGATAAACAGCACTTGAACTAAGAAGGATATAGGTTCCATACTCGCCTAGTCCTGACAAAAGATCGTTTACGTCATTTCCGCTATAAGCTGTTA
>JAGCGE010000268.1 GCA_017649745.1 Clostridiales bacterium
AGGGTTTTGCGGCAGGCTGTTCGCGCGAGGTGATCGAACGCGGCGCCGACCAGCTTGGCTGGGAACTTGATAAGCTCCTGACATTTACATTAAAGGCCATGGCCGACACGGAAGACGAGATCGCGGCTGAACTTGCTGCTCTTAAATAAGGAGGAAAATATATGCCACACGTACAGATCAATTGTTACCCTGGAAGATCAGAGGAACTCAAGAAGAATTGCGCCGACAAAGTCGCAGCTACAGTTGCGGAAACACTCGGATGCAACATATCATCCGTTTCGGTTGCGATCAAAGAAGTCGAGCAGTCCGACTGGAAAGACTTCTACAACAACACGATCATGGGCGACAAAGACGCACTTTATGTTGAGCCTGGTTACGAGGTGTAAACATGTCGCTTGAAAGAGCCAAAGAACATCTTCGCAAGACAGGCTTCGAAGATCGAATCATCATTCCTGAACGAAGCAGCGCAACTGTTGCCGAGGCGGCCGAAGCATTAGGCTGTGAACCGGGCATGATCGCAAAGACACTGTCATTTCTGATCGACGACAAACCTATATTGATACTCGTTGAAGGAATGGCGCGTATCGACAACAAAAAATACAGAACACGATTTGGTGCTAAAGCCAAGATGATCCCAGCTGATCTGGTCGAGACTTTGATCGGTCACGACATCGGCGGCGTCTGTCCGTTTGGTATCAACGAAGGCGTTACTGTATACCTTGACGAAAGTCTTAAACAACATTCTATTGTCTATCCTGCAGCAGGAACTGACCACAGCGCGGTCCGCCTGTCGATCGTTGACCTTGAGAAGTGCAGTGGCTATAGTGAATGGGTAGACGTCTGTAAAAATCCTGAGGAGGTATAACATGTCAAAATCATTAGTAGCATATTTTAGCGCAAGCGGCGTCACAGCCAAAGTCGCAGCCAAACTTGCCGACGCTCTCGGAGCGGATATTTTCGAAATAGAGCCTGAGGTTCCTTATACGAAAGAAGATCTTAACTGGATGAGTAAAACTTCCAGGAGCTCAGTCGAGATGAATGACCGTTCAAGTCGACCAGCGATCAAGAACACCACCGACATCTCGCAGTACGACAAGATCTTCGTTGGCTTCCCTGTATGGTGGTACCGCGAGCCTTCGATCATCGACACCTTCCTTGAGGCGTATGATTTTACCGGCAAGACCCTGATACCATTTGCAACTTCAGGAACTTCCGGCCTCGGCGATACAGCTTCGAACTTCAAAGCCCTGGCGCCGTCGGCTACTGTCCATGACGGCAAACGATTCGGCAAGATCGGCCTTGACGCTTCGATCAAAAAGTTCGCTGAAGAATATATTTAAAAATCGACTCATCCATAAGCTCTTTTGCAGGGTTTATGGATGTTTTTTTATGCCATTCCCAACCTGGATTTGATTTATTCTGAAAATGTAGGAGATTTTTGCTGCTTTTTAAGATGTCTCTACAACCGAATTGTAAGAATGCCTGGTTGTGTAGGGCTAACTGTCCTGAAATGACAAGATTTGCTCTATTTTTCTACAACCAAAAATATGTATTTAGAATTTTTGTAGGAAATGGGGAAACGGCTTTCATATGAAAGCAAAAATGAGACTATATTATGTGGCTATTAATACGAGAACTTCTTACAATAAAAAGAAAAGGAGTTTTTATGTCACTTAATAGATTTAGGACACAGGTCAAGAAACGCATTGATCAGCTGGATATGCTGATAAATAAGAAGACTAATTCGCTAAACGGAATACCTGAAGGCAAATTGATCGTATCGAATAGGAAATATCCTGAATTCTATATGGTCAACGAAAAAGATGGAACGCGTACTTATATCTCGAAATCGGATTTAGAATTGCTTCGTAAGATGGCACAGAAATCATATGATATGAAGGTGCTTAAGGCGGCTTTGAAAGAGAAAAAGATATTGGAAAGGATGCTGGATAAATATCCGCAGGTGAGTATGGAGGAATACTATGAGACACTTTCTCTACTAAGAAGGAGACTAGTGTCACCTGTATGGCTGCCTGATGAGGAGTTCATAAGGAAGTGGCAGGAGAAACCCTTCACACCTAATCCTGTCGAAAAGACCAAGAGTTTCAAGACAAACAGGGGAGAATTCACCAGATCAAAAAGCGAGATGATCATTGCCAACAGGCTTAATGAGCGCGGGATACCTTATAAGTATGAAGCGCCGCTTGTACTTAATAATGGTGAAGTAGTTTATCCGGATTTTACTCTCTTGAATATGAATACCAGAACTGAATCTTATTGGGAGCACTGCGGTATGATGGACGATCACAGATATGCCGACAGAACATCTGTCAAATTGAGTAAATATGCAGCAAGCGGTATTATACTGGGTGACAGGCTGTTCCTGACTATGGAGACAGGAACTGTACCGCTAGATGCCGATATGATAGATCCGATCATTAATCTGGCGACTGGGAGGAATCGTAAATGAAAAAGACGATAGCGATCATTCTGGAGATCATTCCGATAATATCAGCCGTGACGGCAATAACGCTTATGTTTATGAGCCTTGATAATCAGACGGTCAGGGGCGTTATAAACGTGACCACCGTGCTGGGATTTTTCGGGTTTGTGGCTTTTATCATCGGTCGCATTCTCGAAAAGAAGGACAAAGCTGTTTTTATATTAGGTATATTAGATATAGTCGCAACGCTTAGTATCATCGGCATTTACGTGCTGGCGATATTCAGTTTCGGGCTGTAATAACATTTACCTATTAACCTACTAGGCGATTATTAGTAAAAGTTATCACCAGCGATAAGTATTAGCGATTTTTCAAACGGCAGTCCGAGTGGTACTATAATGTCATCCAAACAAAATAACCTTGATGAGAAGGAGGAATGCAACATGAAGAATAT
>JAGCGE010000269.1 GCA_017649745.1 Clostridiales bacterium
ATTTTTTTGCTATCTGCTGATATACAGTAATCTGTTCATCATGGTTTACTATAAGCCAACTGTTTATTTGTTGTCCTCTCTCCTCAGCGTTACAATATAGTTCATAGAAGGTACTGCTATTTAGAACTGTTTTTCCTGTACCTGCCTCTCCATCAATAAATACGAGTTGATTCTTCTTATTATTTCTTAAAGCGTCTTCGATCATCTGAACGATCTGTTCTTTCGCTTGTTCTTGACCAGGAGTTAATTTGTGAAGCGGAGACGCTTTGAAGATAGCTGAATCCTTAATAGAACTGATGGTTGGGAATAATTCATTATTATACGCACGAAGTTTTTTCCATACCTCATTGAATATTGTTTCAAATTCATCTACCGGATAGTACTCTTTCTGAGGATTGCCCCTTCCGTTATAAACTCTCTTAACACACTCGGCACTCATCATGTAATTGATCAATCTATTTTCAATATCCAGCGTTAATGATTTATTAAAATGCTCATGCCCAATTATGTAGAGACTTGCATTTTCCTTGATAAGTTGATTTTGCCAAGATGAGATATTAGCCACTTCATCAAAGTGCTGTCTGGTTCTTTGAAATATATTATTAGATTCACCAACATAAACTTCATAATTATTGTTGGATTTAAGATTATGAACATATACAGTTGGATAGTTAACGATAATTCTTTTAGTCTTTTCGGACTCGTTCTGTCTGATCTGTTCTTCAAACTCATTTAGAGCATCTATATTGTCGCTTATTTTCCTTACAATTGGTTGCGCAATGGTCATATCAAGAATCCTCAACTTAATGCAGAAACAATCTCACAATTACATTTTATATTATACGCTCATACGATAATAGTCTTCTTTTCTACACCAATATATGAATTGCACGGCCAGACACCTATAGAATTATCGCAAAGTGAAGAAGGCAAAAGTGCACTAAGATTGTTCATTCAATATTTAGGGACGCTGAAAAACGCCGGTTCAGGAATGTAATAGTACAGACAAAAAGGATTCCGAGACATTCTCGAAACCCCTGTATATTGGTGTTCGCGAGCGGATTCGAACCGCTGGCCTTCCGCTTAGGAGCTCAATGGACGGAAACGAAAATGTAGAAAGGACAAGCATTTTCGAGATTACCCATTCATCTTCCGGCCACTTTTCCAGCCACCTGAGCAAATGATATGAGTTAAATAATTGCGAATCATTAGCATTCGATTATTATACGAATAAGGAATGCTACTCCCTATTTGTATAAGAGGTGATTGTGGGATTTCATTTATCTCCCCATTCTTTCCATGACACGTATTTGATATTGTTAATATCGCAGGTAATATCTCCTAGATAGTAAACATAACCCTTGATATCTGCATCTCGAAGTTCAATATATTTGCGAACATTTGCAGACTGTTTCTTTTCAGTCTCAGCATCACTTTTGACTTCCAATGCATATGTCTTATGCCAGTCAGCTATTACATCAACTTCAAATCCGTTTGTGTCTCTGAAAAAAGTAAGCTCAGCCTTGCGTCCCTTATTAAACCTTGATTTCAACAATTCTGCAACAGCCATTGTCTCGACAACCGCACCCTTGTATCTGGAAAGCAGTAATTCTTCTTTTGACTCTATTCTGAGCAGATAACACAATAGTCCGACATCGACAAAATACAACTTGGGTGTCTTGACGATGCTTCTTCCGAGATTGTTTG
This sequence comes from Clostridiales bacterium, assembly GCA_017649745.1. The sequence continues at coordinate 1,708 of JAGCGE010000269.1, forward strand.
TATCCGGTTCCAAAAGATGGACTATGAAAGAGTTTTCCAAGATCGAAAGCCAGGACTTGATCGTGTTCGCACTGACTCCTATCTCGCGTGAGATACTCTCCATATTGAGCATCTGTCCGCTGTAGATCGCACAAAACTGAATAAACTTCTTAAACTGCGATAGATTAGATACGCGTATCTCATCGGCGACATCTCTCTCGATGTATGTGTCAATGTAATTTTCAAACCAGTCCTCACGATCAAAGTGCTTTGTGTCATCATAGAAAGGGGGATAGAAACCGTTAAAGGCATAATCATAAGCTTCATCGCTAAGAATATCTGATGCGCTCAGTTCTGCTATCGACAGCGGAAGAAGATTTACGATTCCTATCCTTCCGGAAAGAGATTCCTTGATCTTTTTCTTCAGCTTGAACTGTGAAGAACCTGTAAGAATATACTTTCCAGGATCGTACTTTTCACTGTCAACAATAAGCTTCAATGCATCAAAGAGTTCAGGCACTTTTTGTGCCTCATCAATAATTACTCCATCCTTGAAAGCTTTGATAAAGTCTCTAGGGTTGGATGCAGCGAGTTCTCTTACAGATTTATCATCAAAGGTTACATACCGCTTATTCGGAAACGTCTCCTTGACCAGTGTTGACTTACCGCTCTGTCTTGGACCTGTCACAGCTACAACAGAAAATTGTTGCGCCAAGCGTAATATTGGCTGTTTTGCAAATCTTTCTATCATAATGAGCCCTCGTGTTTATTATATTCCGAAGTTTACTCTTATCTAATTCCGAAGTCAACAAGCATTAAATTCCGAAGTTATATATTATTGAATTCTGAAGTTATGATCACTTTTTGATCATCATTTTCTCCGAAAGTTAGTCACATTTACGAGTAAGTTTCGGAAAGCTAATAGAAAGTAGAGTGAACGGAAATGAGAGATGTTTAGTACTGGGACACTCTATGCAAACCAATGAGCGCTGTTATTCGTTTAGCGACAGAAGAAGAGTAGAAAATGTCATGCTCAAGCTGAATTCAATGGCATTTATATGATATCTGAGTTCCCAAAAACGATTCATAACCACTTCGGATTAAAATCTACCAGATATATGACCTTAACATCACTTAAGCTCAATAACAAAGCTCTTATATCCCGAAACCTTTGTCTCACTATAATCGAGTGTTCCTCCGTGAAGTGTCACTATCTTTCTGGAGATCGACAATCCAAGGCCGCTTCCGTTTCCGGTCTTTCTGGAATCATCACCTGTTCTGAACGGCTCGAAAAGTCCCTCTTTAAGTTCATCAGATATAACAGGACCATTATCCGAGACAAGTATCTCTATATGTCCGCCGGAAGACCTCTTATCTGTCAGAATGACTTTTACGTCGATGCCTTCATGATTATGCTTTACTGCGTTACCCAAAAGGTTGGTGATAACTCTCTTCATCTGAGCGACATCAAAAGAATACATTACAGGCTCCTGGGGTATATCCGCATCCAGTGACATATTCTTCTTCTCAAATCGTATATAGTTATCAGCCGTTACCTGTCGGAGCAGTTCTGCAATATCACTCTCTTCTTTCGTGAGATTATATTCCGCACTTCCGAGTTTGGCATATTCGAGCATCTCTTCCAAAAGTGCATTCGCATTTCCCGTCTGCTCGATTATGGTGTCCAGATATTGCTCTCTAGTCTTTTCGTCCAGATTTCCTTCTTTGATGATCCTGGCATACCCTAAGATCATGGTCATAGGAGTCTTAAGATCATGGGCGATCTCTGCATACAGCTTTCTGTTCTTCTCGTTGGCATCTTTCTCTAGTTCCCTGGCCTTTTTAAGGCTTTCCACCATAGAATTGAAATTGTCTTCAATGAGACCGAATTCCATTCCGTCCAAGTTCCTTATCTGCTCATCGAGATTTCCTTCTTTTACTCTTTCCATACTCTTAGATATCTTTCGAACAGGTCTAACTATTCTCAAATAAATGATCACACCGATCACGACAATAAAAATAAGCCATACGATCGTTTTGAATACAAATGCAATCTTAGAAGGATCTCCGACTTCTCCTACAGAATTCCATCCTTCAGCAGCGCTCTTGGCAAAATCATTCACACTGATCTGAAGCGCCAACGCGACAACGAAGAAAAAGAGCAAAGTCAGAAGGAGTGTCCCTATCGAAAATCCGTGTTTCTTATTCACTTAATCCTCCATACGATATCCGAGGCCCCTTATCGTTTTGATATGGTCACCGCTGTCATCGGATATCTTTGCCCTAAGCTTACTGATACCCACCATAATGCTGTTGTCGTCAGGAATGATGCTGTTATCCCAGACTGCTTCATATATCTGATTCTTGGTAAGAACTTTTCCTTTGTTTATCATGAAATATTCGAGCATCTTATATTCGAGAGCAGTAAGTTCAACAGGCTTACCTGACTTGGTAAGAGCCTTGAAATTAAGATCCAGAACCAGATTACCGCATGTTATTGTCTTCTTTTCTTCCTCTGCCCCGCGGTCATAACCGTAACACCTTCTAATGTTGGCAGAGACTCTTGCAGCAGCTTCCAGCGGATCAAAAGGCTTAACGATATAATCATCGGCACCGATCGAGAATCCCTTTACCTTGTCGAGCGTATCGCCCTTCGCCGTCAGGAACATAACCGGTACGTTACTTATCTCGCGAAGCTTGGTCACAAACTCGTAACCGTCGCATACAGGCATCATTATATCCGTAAGGACTATATCTGCCTTTTCTCTCGAAAAAGTTTCGAGTGCTTCCCTTCCGTCTCCGGCACATACTACACTCATTCCCTGCATCTCAAGACAGACCTTCAATATCTCAGTTATCTTGGGTTCATCGTCAACAACCAGTACTTTGTACACGTTCTTTTCTTTCCTTTCCGAGCATCATATAACCGGTGATCATCGCAATAGCAACAGCTACTATGATAACGACGCTGCATACACACTAATACTATACCAAATGTTACCCGTTTTTTCGAAAACATGGACAAGGATGAATCCGACTGCAAGGCACTGAATGAAAGTCTACAACTGAAAACCGTGCATGAGCGTATCCCATTCACGACTTGTTTTTTTGAAATCCTTTTAGCACTGCGGGTAGAATAAGTACCACAGCTATTGCGATAGTAATTAGTGTCACAGGCATATCAAAAAGGATAATAGTGCCTCTGCCCTCTGCCATTCTGATTTCTATAACGTTAAAATATGCCAGCACAAATGCAATCGTCTTCAGCAAATTACCAAACATATGACACAGTATGGATGCTAATGGATTTTTCGTCACCAACAACAATATGCAAAAAATCGTTGCATCTACCAATGCTCCCAATATATTGCTGGGATGCATTAACGCAAAAACAACAGTCAAAATAGCAAGGATCACAATTCTATTCTTTCCGGTTTTAATAACCGATGCCGGTATGATTCTAAAACACATCTCCTCGAGTACCGGCGCGATCAGAATTGCATGAATTGATGCCAGTATTTCTTCCTGAAATTCTGTTCTACTGTATATAACAGGAACCAACGTTACACAGGCTGCTCCGCCGCGAATCCAGTAAAGCAAACGATATACAGACACGAGACTAAGTAGGGCTATTCCCAGATACATCATCCCTTGATAAGCAGTAAGTTTTCGGAAACGGAAATCATTAGCACCTGGGAATACTCGAGGCAGGACTTTTACCCATAGCACAAATATACCAACAAGGGCTACAATTTCAACAAGATTACCTAGCATAGTCTGTATGAAACTGCTTTCATCTTTAATGATCAGCAATGACAACACATTGACTCCAAACGCCATACCAAATGATAGGATAATGATGATCGTCTTTAAGAAATTGTGTTGTTTTTCTTTGCTCATTTCTATTGCTTCATCCTTTTTTACTGACGTTTCAAGCGTTTTTGTATTTTTCGAGTTCATTATGGCGTTATTCCCTAATTGCTTTAACATCATATGTCTCCTTAACCATTTGATCTATGGATTAATGATAAAAAACGATTATTTCCCCTGTCTGATCGAAACCTTAACGTAACCTTAAGAGCAAAAAAGAATTATCAGAAAATAAAACAGGAGTTCCGAAAAACTCGAAACACCTGAATAACTGGTGTTCTCGAGCGGATTCGAACCGCTGGCCTTCCGCTTAGGAGATGCGAACCCGAACCCGAAAACATAGAAAGGACAGGCTTTCTCCGGATTTTATTTTTTCTTTTCATCCACGTTTCCATCCACTTAAGATGAAGATTTGGCTTTTTGTCCGACCGCCTCCGGGTAACGCAATCTTTCGAGAGACAGAATCGGACACAGTTCAACAGCACCAATTTGATCATCCCTTGAAAACAAAGCGTTTGCGGCGACTTAGAACAGAGTTCCAAAGTCATCAATCCGTGCTATATAATCGTTTTCGAAAAATGTAGGCGGTAGGACATAAGGGTTCGCGAACATCATATTTCAATTTCATAAGTATTCAATCTTTAATCGTATTTATTTCTAAAAGGAACCGTACATACGATTAATGCAGATAAGCTGATAAAGTCCGGGGACTTGAGGATCGCACCCGAAGTTTTTATGCGGATAGTTCAAAACCGCAAGACATCCGAAAAGCATTACCGCAGGATAAAAGAATTTGCTCCGAAGACAGGTGTTGTAAGAATGCTTCGTATAACTGAGAAACAATACGAAAACATCACCATGATAACCGGCGAACCAGATTATCAGGAACAAACCGTTGGTACGAAGTGTCACATTATGATATAATTCAAAGAGCAAAAGTGCTGAAAAGCCTTAAAATACTACTACCTGAATGATACTCCAAAAATGGTGCATCGTTCAACCAATTCTTTCTGAGAAGAGAGATCCTGATGCAATCATCCAGGAAATCATTGATTCCGGTCTCCGCGGACGTGGCGGCGGCGGATTCCCAACAGGTCTTAAGTGGAAGTTTGCTTCCGGTAACAGAGGACAGGGAATCACAAAGTACGTCCTGAATGATACTCCAAAAATGGTGCATCGTTCAACATGCTCCAGCACGTTCACACTTCTTTACCCACTTGCCGTGTGGTTTTTCTTCGTAAGGTGTGCCGTTTGCGATTCTTTGCATTGAGCAACCACGCATATCGTGTTCAAAATAATCGGCATTTACTAGTGCTTGTATGCGTCTGTATGTTTCTTCGGGTATATCAATTATCAGTTTCATTGTCTGCCTCCTTCTTCAATTCCTTGTAGTAGGCTTTCTTCATTTTTACGACCAATGCCTCTCTCTTCAAGGCTTCGATTGCCATTTCGATTGCTTCTGCTATCTCTTCAAAATTAACATCCGAAGAAATTGGCATTTGGTCGAGTATCTTAATCGCTTCTTCATTGTTCACCTGAATGATACTCCCAAAATGGTGCATCGTTCAACTCAATGGTCTTTAATATGAAGTCAATATCAAATTAATCGAAAACCGTATTAATACAACTAACAACTGCTTTTTCCCACTCCTTCTCAAAATACAATTCTGTTGTATCATAAGAAATATTATCTGCTTTTTTTCTACTACTTCCAGCTGCTACTCCATTCCCTATTCCTTCTATAAC
>JAGCGE010000270.1 GCA_017649745.1 Clostridiales bacterium
AAATAGGGGTGGGGGGACATATTTGCGAGGGGGAGGGGGGTTGATTGATAAATTTTTCACTTGTGCAGCTCAATAATTTTCAGCTGATTTTGCGATCATTTAGTCTAATCAACAAGCTCCAAACCTCTATGCTTTGCCATTCACAAAGTTTTCACTTTCGCGCGTTACAGGTTTACTTATCTAGTTGTGATACTAGCTTAATGAAATCTTCCTCTTCTTCAGAAGCGTGGGCCTTTTCTTTCTTCTCTTCTCCTAGTACCAATGTGTAAACGTTGAGGGGATCTAATCTAATCAGTTCAAGTATAGCTAGGTTATATAGTTCATCTTTATTATCGTTCTTTAACGTATCTTTGAGATAGTCTATTGTTCTAGCTAATCGCTGATTAGTACAGTAACCAAGCACATACTGATCATATGCTTCCCAATCTTCGTATTGGCTACGAGGATCATATGGATTGTCAGTCGTTGTTATGTAAGCATCTATATTGCGCTTACTGTTCTCTTGTTCTACTGCCATCTAGTATTCTCCTTTCTGCCAATAGATTCTGTAAAAGGGTATTTTGTATTAACAAAGTTTTCACTTAATTTTCACTTTAATGGAAAAAGGGAATAGAAAGTGATTGTGCTGCTTAATTATAGGCCTACTATTAAGAAAGTGGGGTTGTTATTAACAAACTTTTCACTTTGACTCTTAATAGTAAGCTAAAATTTACATAGCCCCTTTTTAATTAAAGGGGTCTTGAAAATACTAGGGGGTTTAACCCCATACTTTTGATTTATGCCGGGCTGTTAGTTAACTCTGTACTCATTTAACCAACTTAGATAAGCTTAGTCAGCACCCACCATAAAAAGAAAGGAGGGACACACGTCCTCTATCCCCAAGGCTAAAAGAGGAGGGGCCTTGAAAATAGGGGGCGGGTTAATATGGCATGGGGGTAATTTTCATACCCTTAATCTTTGATGTCATTTACATACCGCCCAACAGTTGAAGGGCTGTACCCAAATCTTTGGGCTATTTGTTGCAAGGTCCACCCAGATTCAGATAGACCCTTCATAAGACTAATTCTAGAATCAGAGATTTTAGTTTCAGTCGAAGGCATAACAAATTCCCTAAGATCATCCTTGTTCATATTTTTCATAATACTATTTAAAAGAGTAGCAGAAACGGCACCCTTATTAATAGCTTCCTTTTCCTTCTCATTAAGCTGTACATAAACGTCTTTCTTAGAAGCATGTACTTTAGCTCTTGCATCAGCTAAAGCTATCTGAGTAAGCTTTGTTAAATCTTTCTTATTTTCCTTAGCTTTCAGTTCAGGTGATTCTTGAAGTTTTTCTCTAATGTAAGCAGAAGTAATAATCTGAGCATAACGTTCTCTAGGTGCATTTGCCTCAGCATTAGCTACCTTTGCTTTAAGACTCGTTATCTCTTCTTTATACTCCTTCTTTGCATCAGGATCTACTTTCTCTACAGAAATATCAATTGCTTTAGCTTTCTTGCGAGCATCATTAGCCATAATCTTTAAAGAATTAGCATAAGTAGCATAAGCATTTTCTACAATAGTTCCAGAAGAAAGTGTAAAAGCATCATTAGTTTCTGCCATCTTTGTAGACTCTTGCTCATAAAAATGCTCTTTCCAATCAATTATATTACCATCCTTATCTCTAACAGGTTTATAATAGGTTTTCTTGGTTTCCCTATAAATCTTTTCGCCTGTTTTAGGATTTATATCATAACCAATTGCTCTTTGTCTAACCCTTACTTTAGAAGATGCCATAGATATCAAAGTACTAGCACCAGATCCTGATTTAGACTTAGACTGATACTCTTTTCTCAAAGCGTCAATGCCAAGATCCTGTTCTGATTGCTTATAATTGTATTTATGCTTTTTAGCATCAATAACAACCATAGATTGCTTAACAGCTCTAACAATCTTATCATCAGGAGCACCTTGAATTGTCATATCTGTAATAAGGTTCGAAATTTTTCCCATTTCAAGACCTTTTTCTCTATCAGTCATTATCTTCATGCCTTCATATGCAGGATATAAAATAGCCATCTTCTCGCTCCAACCTTCAAGCTCTTTATAAGGCTTTTTGGTCAAAGTTTGAATTTTGTCAGACTGAGGAATAACAATTACAGAGTCTCCATCAAAGTCAGCACCAGAAAGAACGCCAGCAACATTAATATTGATACCAATAGCATCTAGAGAATTGCCAAGCATTTTCTTAGCTTCCTTATTTTTGTTATTAACTGTTAAAGTAGGAATTTCAAATACACCACCATGAGGATATCTAACAAGACAAAGAACATCTCCATTAGAATAGCCTGGTGCATAAACTTCATTATCTTTAAGACTATTAACTGGAAGAATTACTTTAGAAGTCTGACCAGGAACAGCTGTTGCTTTTAATTCTACTGCATCAGAATCGCAAGATTCAGCAAAGTCTTTAAGAAACTTTGATCTAATTGTCGGATTCTCAATGCTTAAAATATCATTATACTCATCTTGCTTTTCAGCTAGAGTAAGCTTCAACTGCTTCTTAACAAAATCTTTCTTCTGCTTGCTTAGAAACTGAGACGATAAAGATTTAGAATAAGAATCCCAATCTCCTTCTTGCTTAATAATGTTAATAGGAGAGAGCTTAGTTTCTCCATTTTCATCAACATAATCTCGCTGTCCGTTTTCTTTTCTTATTACTGCTCCGAAAGGGTTGTCCCAATCAACTTCCCCCGTTTTCTTATTCTCTTTAAGAGGCTTATAAACTCCATCATAGAGAACTGTTCCTTTAGGTTTATTGCTATTATACACAATATCAAACCCCTCAGGAATGTCATCGCTGTAAAAGGCCATGCCTTTCATATACATCTTGTCATCAACCGCAATACGAACTTGAGCATAGTGGTTTTTGCCAAGCGAAAGGTCTGCAACTCCAGGTCGAAGCTCGATAGTTCCATCCCTTTGAGATCCGCCTTCTTCTCCATAACGAATATAAATCCTGCTAGAATCTACACTTGTAGGCTTTCTTGGCTTAACAAAAGTTTTTCCAGCATCTTCAGAATAATCGACAACAGTATTAATTTTATCAATATTCTTAAAGATATCTCTTCTTGTTGTTCCGTCTTTACACAAAACTTTAAGAGTAGTATAATGCCCTGGATTATTTGCCTGTTCAACTTCAATGTTAACAGTATTATAACCCTCATCTTTGAGAATTTGAAGGGCTGCTTTTAATGTAGATTCAGAAACGCCAATAGCTTTATCAACGCCTTTACCAACATCTAGCCAGCCCTTCTTATTAAATTCCCGTATGAGCATGTCTGCCGTTCCTCGAGAACGACTTGCCTTTTCTTTCACGACATAGTCACGAAGTCCTCGAATTGTCGATTCGTTCCAACCTGTCAATCTGGAAAGAGAGGTAGGAGTGTAACCTTTAAGAATCATCCTTTTAACATAAGAAGATCTGGCAATAAGATCTGCTTCCTCAGAAGCCTTTCTCTTATCTCTTAGCACTGTAGTACTAATACCAAACTTCTTAGCAATCTCAGTTTCAGACAGGCCTTGCGACTTATAGTTTCTATATTCGCTTAACCAATTATCTTCATGCTGATACGGATTCTCTCCACTACCCCATGGATAACGCCCAGAATGACGAGGGGTTCCATAATGCTTAATTATTTCATCTTCTAGTTCAGTCCCAATTAATTCATGGAAAGAACCCTCATCATAAATATCCATTAGCTCTCTTCCTCCTTAATCTTGTTAATAAGTTTATCGAACCTTTGGATAGTAGCCATAATAACTATTATAGCTTCTGCTGTTGGCTCACAAACGAGATAGTCATTATTCTGATAGATTCTTAATTCTACTGAAATATCTTTTGGATTAACACTATACTCAAGGCAGAACAAAGCCGCATAAACAATTAGCTGTTCCATATGAGTTTTAGTTACTCCAGTTTTCAAATCATGAATTCTTAATTTCTTACCATCAAAAGAAATAGCGTCTGCTGTTCCAAAACAGTTTTCGCTATAAAACAGAATTTGTTCAGGTCTCATTCTGAAGCCAATAGCATCATTAACAAACATATTTAATGTCTGTCTTTGCTTTGGAAGTTTTTGAGCTCTCTTTATGCAAAGAGCTGCAAACTCATGTGTTTCTGTTCCTTTAAGCGCTGCAAGCTCTGTGTTCTTGTACATCCATATGAGCTTTTCGTCGTCGTAATTTATCCAATGGTATTTGCTCGCGGACAGGAAGGCGTGTAGGCCTTCGTACCTTGAGTGATCGTTCCAATGCATTTAGTACTTCCTCCTTATTCTCGGGAAATATCACAGAGGCGAAGCTCATGTAATTGAGTTTCTTTAAATACTTCTCTTGATTCGGGCGGAATGGCGCTTTTGAACTTTTCTTACATTCAAGCATAGCCCAGCGTCTATTGTATAATATCAATAGATCTGGAATGCCTTGTTTGTAAGTTGGGTCGTTTTTCAAGATTATACATCCTGGAAATCTTTTATTAATTTCGTTAATAACCGACTTCTGAAAATCCCGTTCTTTCATAAAACACTCCGAAAAAGAAAAAGGAGTGAGATCGTTTCTCTACTCCTTCTATTATAGGGGGTGATTCTTTCGCGAATTCAGATAATGAAGTCTCTTTCGTTAAAATTCTTTTTGTTGTTGAGTGCCTTCAATATCGAAATATCAATCGACGAGTTACTCCTTAAGTGATAGTAGTTCAACACTTTATAAGGAGTATTAAGCCGATCTATTCTTCCGCTTGCCTGAATCATTGTCTTATAGCTATACGACTGACTATAAAAGATTATTGTATCTGTCTTAATACAGTTCCATCCTTCTGAGCCAGCCATGTAATTAACTAGATAAACCCATCTACCGCCTTCTGGTATGTCTTCATGCTTGTGCCCGTTCCACTCTGCCACTTCAAACCCTGTATTAGCAAATAGCTTCTTGAGAATATCAAGCTCATAGTCGAACGAATAAAATATTATTACTCTTCCATGCTTTTCAGCAATTTCTTTAGTTTTGCTTATTCTATCTGTTGAGCTATTTACTACTTTTCTTAAATAATAGCATAATGCTGAAATATCATTAAACGGCTCACCTGTTTCTGGATTCTCTCTAGTCTTTAAAACTTTCTTATATACATCCATAGGAAAGTTTGTTATAACCGATTGATGAACTAATTCAGCAGGAGTTCTGTAATCCATATTTATGAGAATATCATTTCTGAGTTTTAATAATCTTCCAACACCAATGTAACTAGAAACACTAGGATACTTTGTATACCTTGAATAAACCACGTGCATACAAGTGAACTCAGTTTTATTCTTATAGAATCCATTTGCTATAAACACTGGAATGTAGTCAAGCCAAGTGTCACCTGGTGTTGCTGAAAGTAAGATCCATTCATTAGACTTTGCTATCTTAATGAAATTTTTACTCCAACTTCCATAACCTACTACACGCTGTTCGTCAAATATAAAAAACGCGTTAGTGACATTAGCATATTTCTTAATGTTGTTCCACGAATCTATAGCTTTAGCTTTTATACCGAATGGTGTTAACTCTCCTAACCATTCTCCAGTATCTCTTTTTCTAGCCGTTGTGATAATGTACAGATCTTTTGGATTACTCAAAATATTAATATTCTCAAGGTCTCCCCCTTGGCGGAGGAAGTAATATGCAAGACCTGTTCTAGACTTACCACTACCTACTCCGCCGCAGAGAATACAACCATTCTTCATTCTCTTTACGGCATCCTGCTGATAACTATACAAGAACGCCATAAATATCAAACTCCTTTAATACAGACCGGGATACTTATCCGCAAAGTCATTCTTAGGGATAATAACAATCATAGTCTTAAGATACGCAGTGGTTCCCTTCTTTCCATTACGCTCCCAATTGTAAGGAGTGAACGAAATGTCACAATTCAAGAAACGAGCTCCGTTAAGCATGTCAACGTTGTCCTCGTCAATGATCGTAACTGCGCCCGTAGGATCTCCATAGTAAACGCAGATCTTCGGGGGATACTTATCGAAGCGAAGTCTAATCTTAAGCTCCGGAATAGCAATATCATTTCCTTCATCATCCTGCGTGTTGAAGTAGAAGATGTTATATCCAAGCTCGGTAAGAGCCGCTGCCTCTTCATCAGATACTGCAATAACAAAATCTCTCATGCCAGAAGGGCCAAACTTATCTCCTCCGAAGTTCTTAAGAGCCGGAACAATAGTAGCACCCTCGATCAATACTTTTCTTCCATCAATTGTCATCATAATAGTTTCCTTTCTAGGAGACGAACCACTCGTAATCTCCAAATTGTTTTATTGTATTTATAGCTTCTTCTGCTTTAAACTCAAAATATCCAAGATCTATATCGTCCTCGAGATTGAGATTCTTTACAGTCTCGGACTCGAGCCAAAGCCAATCTTTACTATCGGTGACTGAAACAAACTTATCATCACCTCTAGAACATACCAGTTTACCGCCTCTGGTTTTCATAGGACAAAACTGACCAACTTTACCAACAAACTGGCGTTCAGTACTTCCATCTTCCTTACTCATTTCGAGATACATGGAAGTCTTAACCGACCTAGTCACACAATAGTCATCAAATATCAAAGGCTCATGTGTGAACAAAGTCTTCTTTACATAAGGTACCTGGAATTGTGCACCAGTTGTATGCCAGTTACCTTCCACATCTTTTCCAACATAAACAGCATCATTAACCAAGCAAAGCTTTTCAAAGTTCTCTTCAGTTGCAAACTTATAACCATACTTCTTACCAAAGTCTCTAATAAACTCAATAATTTCTGGAGTCGCATTAGGAACTTTAATTGAATCGGTCTTAATATGTGCAACAGTAAAACCTCTGTTCTGAATCTCATGCTTAAGATCAATCATAAACAATGCGCCACGTTTAGCAACGATATTGTCAACGTTACGAGGATCTTTGAACGGATTAGCAAACTTTGCAGTTGTGTAACCATACACAGAATTGATTACTAACTTTAATGCTTGTGCTAACGACTTAGCTAAGTTAGGATCGTCAAGATACTTAGCGAGTTTTCCATCAAACATTGTACGAGCTTTATCAAAGTCTCCATGCTTAATGTTAATTCTAAGTTCCTTAATATCTTTAAACTTAGCTGTATACTTACCGAACAAGTTAAGTTCAATAATACTTGTGGGATGCATACTCTCAACATCTTGTACAGGAATGTTAGTATACATACCAGGTTCAGCATAAACATAACCACCTTCGCCAGGGTCTTCTCCTCGGTATGAGCTATGACCAAATTCATACTTGTAACCTGGGAACATCTCGCTCAAATCTGTATAAACAAGATCAGGATTCTTATCATCACCAAATATAATTTTGGTAACATGAAGTCTAGCAGGGTCATTTATACTTAAACCTGACAACTCTGCAAGAATCTTTCTTACAGACAAGTCTGCCTGAGTTGCTTCGAATACCGCTTCAGTTGCATTTACGTCATTACAACAATAATCAGCTGCTTTCTCCCAAAGTTCTTCAGGAATAGGTTGATCCCAAGGCCAATCCATCTCTTGATGATGAATACCTAATTCAATCTCCCATTTCTTTAGACTTTGCTTATTCTCAGCATAATCATAAATATCCGCCCACGACAGATTATATGCTTCGCCAAAGAAGCATCCTCTATCATTTCGTTCATTTATGATACGTTGAGAAATATCAAACAGCATTTCATTAGTATACCCTAACGATCTAGCAAACACGATGTGGTTGTCATATCGCCTGCAGTTAAAGCCTACCCATCTCTTCTTTTTACCTCTAAATATCAAATTGGTTACATCTTCGGGAGAAGGGTTAATAAGCTTAACAACTTTCTTATCTCCTCTTTTCTTATAACAAAGAATAAAGAGATTAGGATAAACTTCGACATCGAAAAACATAACAGGATCTTCATCTGTGTATGCAAGATCTGGAGGACTAACGTCTTCACTCTTGAACTTCATCTTTTTAACAACACTCAAACAATATTCAGACTGGTTCCTACTTTGAAACGCAAACGAAAGAATATCATTTTTCATGTCGCTGACATCATAGTGTATTCCACTTTCATATGCCTGAGTAAGAACCATATCCATATAGTCGATACTAGGTTTATGATTAGGCCACACTTGAAGCTTAAGAGCTTTAATAAGACAACTTCTAATGTGTCTTTCGTCCTTAAGCACTTTTTCGTTCATTGTTTTACCTGTCTTTTTCTTAAGAGCCAAACCACTACTAATAGTAGCTATCGGAATATCATTGCACATTGTAACCTTTCTTCTTAGTGCAGAATTTCCTGTGAATGGCTTAACTTCAATAGCATCAGCATATGTTCTGCTTAAAAGAGATACATCTCCATCGTAAAAGTAATGCAAATGGATTCCTTTACCAGATTTACTAAGCTCCGCATAAGTCGGCGGCCACTTATTAGCTTCAGCTAAATTGAGTTCAAAGTTCTTTTCGCCATCTTCTCCACGAATATCAAAGTCAATTACAATAATATTTTCTGGAACTCTTAAATAATGTTCTTTAGAACTATTTAAATCTTTAAGGGTAGTTGTTACGTCTTTCCAAGGTTTACTCGGAACTCCGTGCTTATTGCTGTACTGTGCAAGACAATCTTTACAAAGATCATCAAGAATACTTCCTTGCTCTTTAAATTCAAGCCAAGTCTCCTTCTTGTTTTGTTTCTTACCTTTTGTCTTTGTAAATATCTTTTCTCCTTTAAAACCTGAATAGACACTTCTATAATGTATTCGTTTGCCATTGTCATCAGTAACAAACAAATCTTCATCATAAGTTTCAAAGTAATCTTTCAGATCATCTCTGACCTCAAACATTAAAGGATTAATTTTATTTGAACAGTACTCTTCTATATACTTCTTATACAAGCCATATGCCTGTTTAAGAGTCGTGTATTTATTGTCATTAAAAATATCATAGTTCTCTTTAATGAAATTGAAGAACACGTCTGTTCTGTCTTGCATTTCCAACGGTTTGTAGCCATTGAAATAGCTCTTACCTAAACTCTTATATACTTTAAGACATCTGTTGGCAATAGCACCAAGCTCATAGTCAATGCCTTCATATAATTCCCAATATTTACTCTCAGGAAGTGGCACCCCTTTCGGATAAATATCAATCAAACGTCTTATAGTACCAGCCTTAGCATCAGTAATCTTTACTGGCTTATTGCTGGCCATTATAAGAAACGTATTGAAGTGAAAGTTATACTTTGGCTTATGCTTCTCATTAACTAACATTGACTCATGAGAAACTACACTATTAAGCTTTGAGTTATCTGTGATACGACTTAAATCACCCTCGTGCTCAATACCAATCAACGGATTATTCTTAAATGCTTCAAGAGCAAAGGAGTTGTTCTGTGCTGATGCTAATTCTTTGCTGTCAAATGGCGCCCAGTAACCGTCAAACAACTTTTGAATAATATCAAGAATTGTCGACTTACCAGTTCCCGGAGCGCCAAAGAAAACAGCAAACTTTTGAATCTTGATTGAATCGCCAGAGACAATTGATCCTATAATCCATTCGATCTTTTGTCTGTCTTCATCACTATACAAATATCCAACCAATTCATTCCAACACTTAGGTTCTGCATCACTTAAAGAATATGAAAGCTGTTTACTTACATAATCTTTCTTTTCTGGTTTAGCATCCAAGAATGTAGGCTTGCAATCCAACTGAACAAAGTTGTCAGGCATCTTATTAAGATAGTCATTAAACTCTTTCCAACTTCTTGAAGAGAATTTACTAGCATATCTTATGACTAACTCATTGTATCCTTCAGTGATTGTCTCAGCATACTTCCTAAGATCATTATCAATAAGTCTTACAAGGTCGTACTCGCTCGTTGACCAGAACCCTGTTTCTTCATCATACACAGCATAAAATGAATGACCACGAACCATTAAATCTTTACTTCGGCAAACAATGAAATCAGGATAAATTTCGAGATTTCCATTGCGTCCTCGTCTCTTTTCAATCTTGTAAAAATCCATTTAATGGCTCCCTTCATTTTTCAAATTTTTGCACCAACACCAAAAAAATACCATACTTTATAAAACCTTTATAATTTAATTTTATTTCAGGGACTTTTAAAGTTATACCGATATTTGGTGATTTGGTGCAAAATAGGCCAAAAAAGGCCATTTTTTAGTCATTTTTGGCAATTTTATCACTGTAAGTGAAGAAATTTTTTCGGGAAATTTTAGGCTGCTTTTTTCGATTTTCAAAATATCTGGTGCAAACGCGTTCAATAATCAAACCATAAATCAGCACTCGATCATAGTCCTGACGTCTCTCAACTCTCGTCAAACGTCTCCTAATCCCTCCGAAAGAATCGATCACATCTTTCCGGAAATTATTGTACGTCTGCGCATTCTCCACCATAACGTGCTTAATACCATTAATCTTAGATTCCAGTACTTTTAACTTATAAGAAATATCATTCATTTCTATTCCTCCTCTTGACTTGACATGTACCACATCCACTGGTACCACATATCGATTTTCGTTAAATCTACGGTGCTCAACGGGAAATAGCAACAACCGCCATCTCCATTTGCATTATAACGACGTTCCATGAAACGTCTCAATTTACGTTCCACAGAAGCTGAATTGTAGCAATCGTTCTTGAAGCTCAGTAGCCCAATACTGCTCAGCATATACCAAAAGAATTTCCCAGGACAGGTTTCTTCATCTCCGATTACTTCGTCAAGTTTCTGGCTAAAGGCCACCAAAACTTCAAGAACGGAAGGCTCCTCTTCAGCAGGCTGATCAAGCCCATGCTCCTCTACAAAATATCTTTTTAGAGCAAGAGCATCGATCCTACGATCATCATCCCGTGCAATTACTGCAAAGAACGATGTC
This sequence comes from Clostridiales bacterium, assembly GCA_017649745.1. Next base: position 10,948 of record JAGCGE010000270.1, read on the forward strand.
GCATACAGCTGTTCGAATAACATAGAGTAGGCGGCTATTTCCTCGTTACTGCATACAATTGCTAACAACCAAAGCAAATATCCGTCCATATTATTCCTTTCTTTTACATAACTCACTTCTTATGCCGGAAGACAATATCATAGACGATAGTGTTTGGTTCGTTGCAGATCCACCATTCATCACCATCACCATTCTTGAAGGACAAGAGCATTTTCTTGATGTTTGTCTCTCCGACAAGATCACGTTCAGTAAATAAGTCGTCAGATTCATCCTGGTAAAGATCCCCGTCTTCATCAAGTTCCAGAAACACTTCCTCAAACTTTGAAGTTGCATACTGGTCATAATCAATGAAGTAAGGAGCTTTCTTTGACTTAGGCTTAGCCGGCTTCTTAGGCTCTTCCTT
>JAGCGE010000271.1 GCA_017649745.1 Clostridiales bacterium
ACTTCCGGCTATATGGCTTGAAAATGAAGCGGCAAAGCGTAATTCACGCTTACTCCTTATCGGAATAGATGATTACAGGTATCAGCTCATGCAGAAAGCACTGCTTGACATAAACTTCAGCGCTGAAGATGGCTGGAACAATGTCGTGAAAATACGTCCTCGCGACGAAATGAAGCGGATTCCGCTTATAACGAGCGGTTTCATTCAGAAAAAATTTGCTGTGGGCGACACACCGGTATTTCGGTGGGCAGTACAAAACAGCATGACGGTCGTATCACCGTCCGGTAACATAACATATGGTAAAATCGAGCCAAAGAGCAGAAAAACGGATCCGTTTAAGGCTTTTGTAGCTGCGGAGTGTGTTTCTGATGTGCTTGATTCATATAACTCAAAAGCATTGCCGATGCTCGATGTAGTATCTTGGTAAAAAAGGTGGTGAAAACATGAAGCTATTCGGACATGAATGGACCTTTAAGAAGAATTCAAACACTAAGAACTTTCTTGAAATGGTCGTTGATGAGTCGGAAGAACTGAATTTATACCTGTACACGTATGCACTTCATGTAGTTATCGACCTCATCGCCTCGATCATGTCTAACATTGAGTTCAAGGTATACGGCGAAAACGACGAAGAGAAAAAATCGGTGAACTGGGTCAAGCTCAACGTTCATCCTAACCGAAATCAGACCAGTACTGAATTTATCAAGGAGCTTGTTAAAAAGCTCCTGCTCGGAGACGTTCTTGTCGTGTTGATCGACGACCAGTACATTATAGCCGACGACTTCACTCTTACAGAGAAAGCAATCGTCGACAATGTATTTACCAACGTCCGCAAGGGCGATTATAGTTTCAGGGATAAGAAATTCAAAAACAAGGATGTGATTTATCTGCATTATGGTAATCATGCCATAAATCAGATTATTCAAGGAATCACAGACATGTATGAGAAACTTATCGGAACTGCATCTGATAAATACGCTCGAAGTGGCGAGGAGAAAGGCATCCTGACGATAGATCAGGCGGAAAGAGGACGCAAAGACTTTGAAGAGATCTATGAAGATATTGTAAACAATAGATTCAAGACTTTCTTTAGTCGTGGAAACCACGTTCTTCCGCTTTTTAACGGATACACATACACCTCGAACACGGCCGAAGCGACGAAAAAGTACAGCAATGAGATCACAGATGTCAAGACGCTGTTTGAAGATGCAATTTCGAGAGTGGCTCAGGCATTTAAAGTGCCTGTTGGTCTTATCCGTGGAGATGTGGCAGGAATTCAGGATGCATACACAATGTTTCTGACTAACTGCATCGATCCGCTGGCTCACATGATCGGCGAGGAGTTTACGTATAAGCTCTATTCAGAAGAACAGATCATTAACGGCTTCGCGATTGAGGCAGACACAACAAACATTAAGCACATCGATATTTTCGATCTTGCGACAAGTATTGATAAGCTCATTGCATCTGGTTTCCTCAGCATCGATGAAGTCCGAGAGAAAGTCGGACTCAGAGGATTCAATGAAGAGTGGTCAACGCTCCATTGGATGACTTTGAATTACACAACAGCAGAAGCGGCAGTCGCTGCAGGCACGGAGAAATCCCGTCAGGCGCAGGGAACAGCCGATAATTCTGATAATAACGACGATGGATGAAGGGAGTGAAGAAGAATGAGTATGTATGACATACGCAACGGTGCTGAATCATCAGACGAACTTGACATTTATATCTATTCCGACATTGACAATTGCTGGTGGGATGATAGCTGCATGAGTGCTAACAAGTTCAGAAAAGAGCTTGAAAAGCACAAGGATGCAAAGCAGATAAATCTGTATATCAACTCAATGGGCGGTTCAGTTTCGGAAGGTGTTACCATTTACAATCAGATTCGTCGTCATTCCGCAAAGGTGACAGCGTACATTGACGGTTTTGCGTGTTCTATCGCAAGTGTAATTCCAATGGCGGCTGATGAAGTAGTCATGGGAGAAAACACTATGCTCATGATCCACAATCCGTGGACGATCACCTGGGGCAATGCCAAGGACTTAAGAAAAACAGCAGAGGATCTTGACAAAGTACGAGATGGCTGTATTATTCCGGCATATAAAGCAAGGTGCGGCGACAAGCTTTCAGATGAAAAACTCATAGAACTGCTTGACAACGAGACTTTCCTTACTGCGGCTGAATGTCTGGAATACGGATTATGTGACAGGGTTGTTACAATCACAAAAGACGAAAAGAAGACCGAAGCTGAAAACAAGGTAAAAGAAGCTATGGATCATGCAAAGACAGGATTTATGGAGAACTTTGCAGAACGTTTCGGTGTTATGGTCGCAAAGGCAAAGAAATGTGAACCCGTACCAAAGGCAGCAGAAACACCTGAAGACGCTGCCGAAAAGCAGCAGGATGATGTTACCGACAAAAATGACGGGAACATCGATGAAACTGCATCAGAGCCGGACAAGGAAGATAAAGCACCGGAACCGGCTGAGGATACAAAGGCAAAATCAAACGAATTATTTATGAAACTACTTAAAGGAGAGATGTAAAAATGTTAAACCTCGATGAAACAAAAGACAAGAAGAACGAGCTTTACAGCGCGGTGGCAGCGGCTCTTTCAAGCGGAAATGAGGAACAGATCAAAGCTTCCGTTCTCGCACTTCAGGACTACAACAAGGAAGAGCTCAAGGCTATTTATAACGAATACGAAGAAAACAAGGACGAGGCTATTCTCGAAAGCAGAGGCGTTAAGGCACTCACTTCCGAAGAAACTAAGTTCTGGAACAGCTTCATCGGTGATGCTAAGAGACGTTTCGGTGTAAAGAATTCAAGCTCTGACGGCGTTTATACAGGCATTGAAGAGCTTCTCCCGACAACAGAACACTTCCAGATCGTTGAAGAACTCAAGAGAGAACATCCGCTTCTTTCCAAGATCAGATTCCAGGCAACAACAGCCGTAACAAAGTGGACAATCGACAATTCTGCTGAACAGCGTGCTACATGGCATCCGCTTAACACACCGATCACAACAGCACTTGAAGGCGGTCCGTTCATTACTGTGGACATGACCCTTTGCAAACTCACAAGCTACATGTTCGTGTCACAGGATATGCTTGATCTCGGCCCAAGATGGGTGGCAGCATATGCGACAACACTTCTTAAGGAGTCCATTGCTCTTGGCCTTGAATACGGTATCATCCGCGGTTCTGTAGGCGCAGTGAACGAGCCGATCGGTATGCTTGCTGACTACAAGAAGCCGAAGGATGCAACTACAGGATATCCTAAGAGAGAGGCTATTAAGTGCACAGGATTTACTAAGGAATTTTACGGAGAAATGCTCGCGCAGATGTCTATCAAGGACAACGGACGCACACAGGGTATCTCATCTGTTCTCCTTATCGTTTCACCGTATGACTTCTTCACTAAGATATTCCCGGCTACAACAGCCATGACAACAGAATACAAGTATGTGAACAACGTTTTCCCGTTCCCTACAGTAGTCGTTCAGTCAACTTTCGTTGATCCGGGTGAAGCAATCATGGGTATAGCTCCTGACTACTTCTTCGGCCTTGGATCATTACAGAGCGGCAGGCTTGAATACTCTGACGAGTACAAGTTCTTAGAGGATCTTCGTACTTACAAGATCAAGCTCCATGGTAACGGTCAGCCGACACAGTATAATGCTTTTGCGAGACTCGATATCAGCGACCTCGAAGAAGTATTCCCTGTTATCGCAACTACAGACCGTCCTAAGAACGCTTACCTCGCATCACTCACACTCGGCGACCTCGAACTTTCACCGGCATTTGATCGCCTCAAGAAGAACTACACAGCAAC
>JAGCGE010000272.1 GCA_017649745.1 Clostridiales bacterium
AATAAGACATAGTTTCGTATTTGTCATTAACGCTGAACTCACCTAATCCAAGTTCCCTATGAATATAAAAAGCTAAAGATGTTCTACTTTTTCCACTTCCCACGCCTCCAACTAAAACCTGACCATTAGATAATCTTCTTACCGCATCTGCCTGATGTTTGTACAACGGGACGTTACATGCCGAAATTCGTATCTCACCAGTCATATTTAATCGCCTCCTACGAAAAAAAAATAGGGGCTGTCATCGCTTAGACAGCAGCCCCTTTTCAAATATAAAAGTCATCCTTTCATAAGCACAAGGATGATAATAATTGGCCCTAACGCTTCGATAATCCCGATCAAAGTTTCACCTATAACCTTTAATCGTTCTGTATCGGCGCTTAGGAACCTATTTTTCTCATTCTCGTTCTTAATCAAACGATATCACCTCCTATTATGGAGGCTGTCTCAAATGCGAAGACCTTTAAGCAAACGGAACCTCGTCGTTACCGCCAATGGGCTGGTTAAATCTTGCATACTTCTTAGCAAAATCATCAACCTTCGCAACAACATACAGGGTCTTGAGGTAAGCAGCGACGCCCTGATTGCCATTAACGTCGTAAGAATACGGTCTGATGCATACGTCAACCGTCTCGATGTCCGTATCGTCAATGATACCTACTGTAGACTCGTCAAGCTGCGTCATAGTGTTTCCACTAATAAAGTTTACAGACGGCGGATAATTGTCAAACGATACGTTGACCGACAGAAAAGGCGTCGGCTCATCATAGCCATCTTCAGGCTTCGGCTCGAGATACTTGATGTTCCAACCTTGAGCAGCAAGTGCAGTAGCATCATTAGGGTCGAGAATTACACAGAAGGTTCTTTTACCACCTTTAGGATTGTACTTGGTAGGCGCACCACCAAAGTTTCTGAACAGGATATGCGCGTTCTCGATTCTGATTTCCGGAATAGTGTTCTTAGCCATAATTAGGCCCTCCTTAAAATATAAAAATATTGATTTATTAAAACCTCCAAATAGGAGAGTTTTAAACTGAAAAAAAAGAAAAAAGAAGATGGATCGTATAGCGGTTACCCCTATACGGTTCGATTCGCTTTCAAATCACTAGGTATTAACATTATATCAACTTACTACGCCTATCGCGTGCATTATACTGCAAGTAGCCTCACCTCTCTCGGCCTTACAATCTGCGTTTTATCCTATTACTAGGAACTTACAGTTTCTTTCAAAGCTGATATAATCTGCATTAACTCATCTTCTCTATTATACTACTTGCAAATCGTGCGATTAGAATATAAAAGAAAAAAGGAGAGAGGCATTACGCCATCTCCTCCGCTGCTTTAGCAAATTCTGCAATCCAGAAATCTTCGACGTCAATGTCGTCGGTTTCCGGCTTGATCTGCTTATAAGCAGTCGAAGTCTGATTTGTAATAACCTCTTCTTTTACCTCGTGAATCTCTCTAAACATAATCATTTCCTCCTTTAATCGATTAGAGTCTTCCCTCTCTATTATAGCACTTGAAAATCATGCGAGAGACCCACTTGAATACACTTAAAACCACAATAATCAAACAGTAAACCTTTAACCCTCACACAGCAACAAACTCCTCAAAGTCTCCATACTGCGAGATCTCGGCTACGGCTTCGTCGACCAAATCCTTGAAGAATCTTCTATCAACAATGTCCATTCCTCCTCGCCCAGCAGCGACTTCTGCCTCAAGCCACTTAGTCCCTTTAGTACCTGTCACAGAGCTATACTTTGGAACCTTTAAGATCTTACCATCTTCCCCGACAGATTCGTCATACTCGACTCTATACAGATAACCGCCACCTACGCCGTCAATGACTGGGACGAATGCTCCTTCTTTACCGACGAATCGATAATTGTGTTCACCTTCAACGAGCCCTTCATTACAGTCAATTTCCATTCGGGTCTTTACGCTCTTTGTCTGGATGAAATCCTTGAACTCAATAGGCTCATGACTAAACAGAGTCTTGAATACATACGGCTCTGCAAACTGCGCAGCAGTCGCAGACCACTGCCCACCTTCTTCGCTATTCTCCTTAGGAATAAACCCATAAGTCTTATCGCAGAACTCAGGACTTGCAAATCTGCAAATATAACAAGACTTATTGACGATTGCCATTCGCTCGTACACTGCCTCAAACTCAAACTCATATCCATATCGTCTTCCGAAGTCTTGAACAAACTTCACAATCTCTGGATTGGCGTCAGCAATCTTAATAGAATCGGTCTTGATATGAACAACCGTATAACCCTGTTCTTCAACAGCACCTTTAAGATCAATCATAGTAAGTGCGCCACGCTTAGCAACGATGTTGTCAATATTCCTTGAATCTCTAAAAGGATTCGGGAACTTAGCAGAAGTTAATCCATACACAGAATTGATTACCGTTTTAAGTGCGTTAGACAAATCCTTTCCTTTAACCTTTCCAGACTTCAAAAGCTCTACATACCTTGAAAGTCTTCCGCCCAGGACTGCACTAAGTTTATCGTACTCTCCGTGCTTAATATAAATTCTGGCTAAGACTAACTCGTGGAATGTTTCTGTATACCTTGGGCCGAAAAGACACTCTGCAATAACAGAATGCGGATGCATTGAAGCAATATCAATAAGGGCGATATTCCAATAGATGCCGGGCTCGCTAACCGCAAATCCACCTTCAGAAGCTTCGTACCCCTTGTAATAGCTCTTACCTCCGACAAACTTATAGCCTTCATAGTAAGGGATCACAGATTTCTCATCAAATCTTTCCTTTACCATGTTCGGAGCATGAACCTTGAAAAAGTCCATAGTTCTATCATCAAGATATGAAACGGGGTCAGCCAAGTTTCTATACTGGAATTCACCTTGAGGGGTTCTATTGCCGTTGAACATCAGTTTTACGGACAAACTATTTGTGGAATCATAGATGTTACCGCCTGCGATATCAGCCAAAATGACACGAGCCGTATAATCTCCATAAATCGCATCAAATACTGATTCAGTACTAACGACGTCGTTAATGCAGTAATCAGCAACCTTTTGCCACAAAGACTGATCAACCTCTTCATCCCAAGGAAGCCCAAGTTCCACGTGACTGATACCAAGCTTTACTTCAAACTTCTTAAGACTCATCTTGTTCTGTGCTGCTGCAAAATCATAGATGTCAGTAAATGCGAGTTTATAAGCTTCAGAGAACTTGGCGTTCTGTTTAGAACCTTTAGTACCGCCGATTATCTTCTGGCTAAGACAATAAAGCTCATACTCAGAATATCCAAGCATTCTAGCATACAAGATATGATTGTCATAGTTTCTATTATTGAAACCGATCAAATCATTCTTGCAAAGATCCTCGATCATCTTACCAGTCGGATTGATCCACGTAACGCACTTACTATCACCGCGTCTTTTCCATACAACGACAAACAGATTAGGAAAAACTTCGGTATCAAAGAATATAAAATTCTTCTCACGCTCTTTCAGCACATCCAGGTCAAATCCGTCTCTAGTTTTAAACTCGGGCTTTTCATAAATATAAACTCCGCTATCAGTCTCACCTACAAAGCCGCCTGTCGAACCACCATTATCACCGGCCGAACTACCATCTTCGATCAATACTCCTTCTGCTTGCTCATCTTCAAACTTCTTGCACTTAAACTTCATCTGTGAAACAAGCTTTAAGCATCTAAGAGACTGATTCGATGATTGTGCCGCGAACAATGTTACATCTTGCTTCATGTCAGACACGTCATAATCGACCCCGCTATCATATGCGTCCTTTAATATCGAGAATATAAAATTCACACTGCTCGATGTGTCGGCATGATACTCTTTGCACAAATTGCGTTTAATAAGAGTTCTAATCTGCTTCTCGTTCTTGATAGTTGCTTCATTTACCACCTTCTTGTTATCCTCCTTTACTGGTAGTCCGCTACTAATAGTCGCAATAGGTTCATTATTACATGCTATTAAAGCGCGTCGTAAGCTACTGTTCCCAGTAAATACCTTGATTTCGATCCCATCGTCATAAACTCTGCTCAAACCGTCAACATCGCCGTCATAAATATAATGCAAATGAAGTCCTTTACCAGATTTACTAACCTCGGCGTAAGTCTTTGGGAATTTAGAAGCAGCCTCTAAGTTCTTTGGTAGAGACTTGTTACCATCGTCATCCTTTAAATCGAAATCGATAACGATATGATTGAGCGGCGGCATTACATAGTGAACTTCAATAGTTCGCTTCAAAATATCACAAAGTTTTGTGACTACCTCGTCCCATTTATTCTTTGGGACTTCAACTCCTGCCGAATTTATAACAGCTATTTGAGCTTTGCAATTAAACAGTTCCTTATTAAGAACATTGTCTCTTGGGTCGGATCGATTATCGTGGAACTTTAATCTTAGCCATTCTGGAGGATCAAAAGTCTTTTCTTTTTTATCTCCATATACAAAATAATCATCCTCGCCTGAATCAATAACTTCAGAAAATTTAGAAACCTTGAACCCTTTAAACACATTGCGATAAACATTACCATCAACTCTCGCCATTGGTTTGTATTCCGTAAAGTATTCTTTGGCTTCCTTTGAGAATTTTTGTCTATTTAACGGATACTGGTACTTAGTAGTCTCAATATATCTCTGATAATCTTCCCAGAGTCTATTAAGAAGAATATGTCCATCGATCTTCGAATAATCAAAGAACATCTCAGAAAAGAAATCGTATACGTGATTAGTATTAATAAAC
>JAGCGE010000273.1 GCA_017649745.1 Clostridiales bacterium
CGCAGGAGAACTAAAAGGATACACGAAGACTGCAGTAATAAGCTTTATCGATATCTATGAGAAGGTCAGGAGAAATTTCCCTGAAGCGCGCGAAGTGACCTATGAAGATAAGCTTCTTCTTGGGCAGGAGATGATAAAGATCGCGAATAAAAACGGCATGATCCTAAGGCCATGTGCTGAAGGAAAGTTCCTTGGAAAATATGGTGCGGACGCGAGCGGATGCATGACGATAAGCATGTACGAAAAAGCGATCGGCAGGAAACTTAATGCTCCGAATATCAAGCCTGCGAGGAGCGAGTGCGCCTGCTACCTCGGAGCCGATATCGGAGCATATGATACGTGCCTTCACTTATGTAAATACTGCTACGCGAATAATGATAACCGTCAGGTTCTGATCAACAACAAAGATCACGATCCGAACTCACCGTTCCTGATCGGAGGTCCGCTTCCCGGAGATGTCATTCATGAAGTTGAACAAAGATCATGGATCGAGAAGCAGATCAGCATGTTCGACTGATCACATCGTGTGAATATCGAATACCAGGACTTCGCCGTCAAAGTATGCTGAATTCACGTTAACGAACTTAAAGGTATCATGCTCGAAAACAGATGAACGATACCACGGACCGTCACCTAATCCGGACACGTCGACTTCATCAAAATCGAATTCAGCTTCCACCTCATTCCATTCGTAATCTTCCCAATACTGCGAAGCGAGATCCTCATCAAGATAGATGATGCCCTTGTAACCTGGCTCGTGAGGTCCGATGTCGAAATACCTATATGAGACAACATGCTCTTCATATTCTATCTTGTCGAAAGAAGGAATATTCATGTAATGCTCAACGATCGCATCGTCTGTGGAATATGTGATATGCTCGATCGGCTCGTTCCTACATGAAGCTGAAGTAACAGCCATCACGGCGATCATAAATACCGTACCTAAAGTCTTAATAGTTCTATGCATCTAAGACACCTTCCCATTCGTTTGATGAGTTGATGATATCACCCAATTTATCGAAAAGCAAGTGTTTTTTATCGTTTTTCAATAAATTATAATTGTTTTTCAGATATCCTTAAGCATATTCTTGACCGTTTTCGCGAATTCCTCAGGACAGCCTGCGTGAACATAATGATCATAGCCTTCCATAAGAACATACTGACCGCCGATCTTCTCACAGTAATCGATCATGACAGGACAAGGACAATTCCAGTCGTCAGAACCTGATATGAAAAACATCGGAACATCGAATTCTGTCTTAGTCTCAGAGAGATCCTCTTCAAGAAGAGGTTCCATGAGCTTGCCGCAATACTTCACGAATGAATCATAGCTTAAGATCTTGGTGAGCCACCTGAAGTCATCAGAACCAAGATATGGAGATACGATCGCATCAAGGACTGTGTGGCTGCTGTGCTCAGCCTTAAGATACTGGCCGGTAAAGCTACTCATCGTTGAGCCATCTTCAAGGTCACCTGTCGCTATTGCTTTCTCATAAGCCTTAGTCATCTCCGTTGTATCATCACCCTTAGCAGTCGCTCTTTTATAAGCTTCGTCATACTCAGCCTGAACAGCCTGAGACTGACTCACGAACTGACCGATACCAATGAATGCCGATACCTTATCAGAATGAGAATATACGTAACTGCAGCCGAGGAACGATCCGTAAGAGTGACCCATGATTATCACTTTCTCACACTTAAATCTGTCACGAAGATAGTCGACCATTCCGTCAACATCAGAGAGAGCCTGATCGAAATCTACTTTCTCGTTCGATGGATCATTATTAGCAAAGTAAGTCCTGCCGCAACCTCTCTGATCCCAGCATACGACAGTATACTCATCGATCAGATGATTCGTGAAAACATATGACATAGAACTGTCAGGACTACCGGGGCCTCCATGAAGATAAAGGATAACCGGATTAGTCTTGTCCTCGCCTCTTATAAGAAGATACTGTTCCTGATCGTTGATATTCACATAACAAGACTCTTCTATTCCCTTATCATGATCGATCGGATGAGAAAGCCAGTTGATATTTCTTAATGCAACGATGCTTACGATCGGAAGGAGGATAAGGATAGAGAGTACAAGCACAACGATCTTAAGAGCTTTCCTCTTCGTCTTCACTCCTGCTCTCTTCGCATGAGAACTTAAGATACCGATATGACCTATGCCGAAAATGATCGCAGAAAGGATCATGAATATGTTAGCTGAATAGATACCCAGGAACAGAAACGCAACAACAGGAAGCGTAGCTCCCGCCACTGGAAAACCTGCGAAACTTGCGCACATATCCGCCATTGTTTTCGAGCTCTTGAAATAACGGACCCAGAAAAGCTCATAGAGGATCATGAGGAGAGCAGCAAGTATGAGCCATCCAAGCCAGAGAGAATGAGGTCTAAAGTTCGTGCCCTTAAAGATCAGAGCCAGAACAACAAAAAGCACCTGCCCTGCCTTCTCGAAAATCTGAAGTATCCTGTTCTCGTGCTTTGAATATTCAGCGTGATCCTTAGGGCTGTTCTTGATCCAGATGATGTTAGGAACAAAGAGCATCAGAAGAAAGATCAGACCGACATAAGAAAAGCCAAGTTCTATCATGTACCTACCCCCAAATACTAACTTTGAACATTGTATCAATAAATCACAAAACAATGTATATTATAAATATCATATGAAGAGATGCGGAGGGATAGATATGGACCCATTACAGACAATGGTTGCGATCACGGACATTTTATTTGGTCTGACAGTCATTGGTATCGGAATATTCCTTATCATAAAAACGCTCAATAAACTGCGCAAGAATTATCTCGGATTTCTTATGGTACCTGCAGGGGTCATTCTGTTGATCGTCGGACTTGTCTCCAAATTCGGTGATAACTACGCATCCAGAAAAGCAACTGGCGGAAGTGTTCTTTGTTACGCTATGATATTCACGGTTGCAGGTCTGACATTGGTATTAAATTCAATCGCTATTGTGAATTATCGAAAGAAACATTGCACACGCGAAGTTTTCGCGACTGTTATAGATATTAAGAAGAATGTTTCAACAAGTCGTGATGATGGGGTTTACAGGGAATATGTATCCTACACACCGACCTTAGAGATCGATCACTGCGGAGAGAAAAAGACACTGAACACCAAAAATTTCAATGCAAAAACTGATTTCCCTCGGATTGGCGGTACAATGCTGATCTACGTCGATCCTGAAAGTGCGGAAGATTACTACATTGAAAGCCCGTCTGAAGGAATGAAACCCAGGATCATCTTCGGAGCAATAATGACAGGCGTTTCCACTCTGATCATACTCATTGGTCTACTCGCTTTATATTCGCATTGAGGATACTGGAGAAAACTGAATGAAACCAACACCGGAAACTGAAAACTACTACACAGATAGTCCTTCAGAAGGATTAGTCGGAGAGATGATCTGGGGAGCCGTATTAGCTATACCTTCCCTCGCGATCACGATCGCTGCATTGTTCTCTTTCATAAAGTAGATTACAAAACTGTTATTTGTAAAAAAATCCTCACTGCCTTATTATGAAAACATAGAGGGTCAATGATCGATCCCAGGAAGACATGTGAGGAATGAATATATGAAGTGGATGAGGAAGATAGCCGCTGTGCTAGCGGTCAGTTTGTTGTTACCTATTTTCGCGTCATGCAATAAAAAAGCCAATCTTCAGGACAGCATCATCGTCTCGAAAGATGATGTCTGGTATGATTCTACACGTTTTAATGTGATACCGCCTGAAGCAGGTTTTGATTACAAGATGGCTATGAAGAGCTACAGATTATCAAACGACAGATTGTATATTACATATCAGAAGACAAATGCAGATATGTATTGGGATGTAACGACACTGCTGCAGATTTATGAATTGGACGGCAGCAGCAAGATCATCGAGATCGATTACCCTGAAAAAGGTGAAGATCTCATCTTAAGACCTGAAGTCCTCGTACCTAATGAAGACGGCAAGACCGGAACCATCATCGTTGAAAAGTCAAATGTCGGGATCATGGATTGGAAATATTACACATCTCAGATAGATCTCGAGACAGGTAAGGCTTCCGAACTGAAACAAGTTGATATCGACGGAAACAACTATTCTATCCTCGAGGTAAGGCCTGCTGGAAAATACACCTGTTTCTACACGTCAAAGATCAATTCCAATGATCCGTATGTATACTTTTTCTATGAGGGCAACGAACTTCTTCAAAAGGTTGAAACAAAGGATATCATCGAAGGAGCCGAGTACAGTTTTATGCTTCTTGATGATTTCATACCTATACCCGATTCAGATCAGATAATAGGCAAGTTTTATACAGGCGGCAGTCTTCTAAACTGCAGATTGGATCCTAAAGCAGGAACCATCTCTGATGTAAAGATAATGACACAAAAAGAGTATTTCGAGCAACTTAGATCAGATGACAGAAAAATCGACGAATCATCATTCTGTGCCACAGTTGAAGGTGACTTGATGAACGTCGGAACGCTAGGTGACATATCACTTTATGATCCTGATTCCGGCAATATAGAAACAGTTATTGACAGAAACGAATACTCACCGTTTTTCTCAGATTATTCTTTCACTGATCTTACTACAGCAGAAGTATTATCACATAACGATAAAAGAACGATACTTATCTTTAAAACGGTCGATCCTATAACTTCAGAAGAAACTGTAAAAGTAACGGTATTACAGAAGATGTCCGTTAATCCTCACGCAGGAAAAAAAGTCATGGAGATCGAGTCACCTGAATCTTGTTCCGCATATCTCTCTACTGCAATATACACTTTTAATGAAACAGATCCGGACTATCTGATCCGAGTCTGGAATAAACATAACCTGTTTAACAATGTACAAAATAATGTAAGCGATCAACTGCCTTATGTACAGTCATCCTATGCCTGTTATGCCGGTCTTCCGATAAAAGGCGTGAAGTTAGACGATATGATCGCAGAAGAACTCGCATCAGGAGATGAAGCTCCTGATCTTATCCTTAATCTCAGGAACGAAAGAACAATGAGTGAAGAATTACTTCTCGATCTGTCAGAAAGTCTGGATCCCGATGTGAAGGCAAAGGTATACGGAAACATCGTAGATGCATGTAAATATAACGACAAACTCTACTTCATGCCGGTAAACGTCTTTGTGGATGGCATAGTCTGTCTTGAAGATGATCTTGATTCGATAGATGCTGGTAAGACCGGATTCACATTCGAGACATATGACAGTTTCGTCAAGGGTCCCAACAACGGACAAGATCCGTATTACTACGAATGCTTGGATGAGATCAATGGCGGTGTTATCCGTTACGCTTTTATCGAATCATGCATCGATACTTATTCAGCAACTCAGGGTGACAAAGTGGATTTTGATACCGAGCAGTTCAGGACAGCATTAAAATACTATTTCGAAGAATACCCTGTTCAGGCCGTCAAGTTTGATGATCTCGAGTCCGAATACGAACCGATTCCTCAACCGAACGGTAATTTCAGAAGGCTATCTTCTTACATTGATTATATCGATCTGTGCAAGAAAGGAAAAAAGAATTATGTCGTAATGGGAACTCCTTCTATAGAAGAACACGGTCCAAGATTCAGAGTCTCCGAATCAGTTTCTGTCTTTGCACATTCCGATGTCCAGGATGGTGCTAAAAGATTCCTGAATCATCTCATAGGAGGATCTTTCAAAAATGATCAGGATCTTTTCGAAGATATATGTATCAATAAAGAAGTCTTAGAATACGAACTCCCTATGCTAACGAAAAAGAACAATCGAAGATATTCTTATCTGATAAACGACGGATGGCCTGCACAATATATCGATGTCAACATCGCGACTGAAACAACAGAAAACAATTTCCTTGACACGATGTCAAAAGTATCGATATACTCGCCGGAAGATCCGGACATAAGAACGATACTCGAAGAAGAACTCTTCACATACGGAAACAAAGATATTGACGAGATCATAGACATCATTAATGACCGTGTATCAAAAGTCGTTGCCGAAAAAAGATAGTCGACTAGAACAGATAATAAAATAATTAACCACCCCTTTCCCAAAAGTAAACCTCGGCGAATATTTTTTCACCGAGGTTTACGCTGAGAATCTTTTTATTGCATCTGCGCAGTATATAATCCGTAATAGATTCCTTTTCGTTCCAGAAGTTCGCTGTGGGTTCCGATCTCAGCGATGCTGTGGCCGTCTATTACCATGATCCTGTCTGCATTCTTAAGAGTCGAAAGTCTGTGCGCGATCGCAAATGTCGTCTTACCGCTCGTAAGTCTGTCGAGAGCCTTCTGGATCATGAACTCACTTTCCGTATCAAGGCTTGCCGTTGCCTCATCAAGGATGAGGATCTTAGGATCAGTCAGAATCGCTCTTGCTATGGCGATACGCTGACGCTCACCTCCGGAAAGCGTGTATCCCTTCTCACCTACATAAGTGTTATAACCATCAGGAAGTTTACTTATGAACTCGTGGGCGTTGGCTAACTTCGCTGCTCTGATTATCTCACCTATACTAGCATCTCTTTTCGAAAACCTGATGTTATCGATGATCGTACCTGAGAACAGGAACGTCTCCTGAAGGACGACGCCAAGCTGTGAGTGATATGACTTCTGAGAGATGTTCTTCATATCGCAGCCGTCAACCAGGATACTTCCGTCGTCTGTCTCATAAAGTCTCATGAGAAGGTTAATGAGAGTCGACTTACCAGTTCCTGATGCACCGACTATACCGATCATCTCGCCCGGCTTGATCACCGCATTAATGTCTTCCAGAACAGGCTGATATGACTTGTAACCGAATGTTGCGTGATCGAATGTGATCTCACCTTTTATCTTGACATCGGAAGCCTCAGGAGACTCCTCCTTGACCTTCTGAGCAAGAACATCATAGATACGCTCAAGGCTGGATTTAAGTCTAGATACTTCACGAGGAAGTCTGCCAAGCCAGCCGACATACTGGAATAAGAGAAGCGTATAGGAGATGAACTGATAAAGTTCACCTGATGTCATCGTATTTCCAAGAACAGAACGACCGCCAAAATAGACGACGATTACAAGTCCAAGACCCATGAAAAACGACATCAGAAAATCGAATAATCCCCAGAAACGTTCGTTACGCATCTGAACTTTTGCGAATTCTCCGGAGAGTACTTTGAAGCGCTCTGCTTCATCATTTTCCTTACCGTAACTCTTCACGATCCTCATACCTGAGATAACGTCCTGAAGGTCACTAGCGACATCGTCATTCTTCCTGTTCTGAACATGGAAGATCCTGCTTATCGTCTTTCTTAATGAAAGCATCATGACTGCCACAAACGGAACGATCGAGAGTGTAAGAAGCGCGAGTTTCCAGTCAAGGACGATCATGAATACCATATCCCATATGAAGATAAAGAGAATGGCAAAGAGGTTACAGAATACATCCGCCATGAATTCGGAAATGAATCTTGTATCCTGCGTGATCCTGTTTAAAAGTTCACCGGGACGTCTGTCGTTGATGAAGCTTAGCGGCAGCTTCTGATACTTTTCGAAAAGCTGCTTTCGAAGATCGGCAGAGATCTTGGAACCGAGCTTAGCCGTCGAAACGCTCTTTGCGATGTTGATGAACACGATACTGACACTGAAGGTGAACATAACAGCAAGGAACATCATGGCTGTACTTATGTGACCGTTCTTCTCAAGAACATTATTGATGAGACGCTTCTGAACTTCAGGGTTCAAGAGCGTTACGACTGCAACTGCGACCATGAGAAGGAATACACCGAAGAATTCTTTTCGATATGGTCTTATGAACTCACGAAGTATGTGATAGAAACCGCCGTTACCCGTGCACTTCGAGCACGTTCCTGTTCCAGGGATAACGCGTCCGCACTTAGGACAGATCTTCTCATATTCGCTGCTTTCAACTTCTTCGAATCGGCCTGATATTAAGATGTTGATACCACGAGCAATGTAAGCATATCTGCTCATATGCTTCGACGAGTAGTGAGCGATGATCATGTCTTCGCCATCTTTACTGAGAGTCAGGATTCCGCCTCCGACACCAGGCTCAGCTGTCGCCTTCTGATAATCCTTTATATCATAAGAAGTCTTCTTGTCTCCCTCGAAAACATGGATCTTCTTAGTTGTAACGACGACGAAAGAATCGTCGCTCCATTTACCGTTCTCATCTATATCAACAGGTACCGAATAATAGATCTTCTCGTTTTCGGAAAGGTCTACGGAACCTTCTATAGCAGGAGGTAGTTTATAACGTAGAATCATATTATCCTTTACGATTTACAGGAATAAATCGAGCATCCTCCTTTCCTTCTTCGTAAGCTTATCAACGTCCTTGATCTCGAATCTGTTCTCATCGACATCCTTGATGATAAGCCTCGTATCTGAGAGCTTAGATACTGCATTAGATCCCATGTTGATCGCAAATCTGCATTCACCCTTATCTGTTTCAACATGGAAATATGCGTAGCCGTACTCGTCTTTTATCTCGTAGATCTTGCTGATGACAGGAGTAAAATAACTTAGTCGAAGCTGCTCATTGATCAAAGTCTTTGTCTCTTCGCTCATGGCGTTCAGATCTTCGATTATTCCGATCTCCTTATCACCGTTTACGTGATCTCTTATCGACAGATACTTATCAGCATCCGAGAAAGGGAAAAGCCTTACGACTCTTACTCTCTTATAGTGCTCGCCGTTATAGTCGAGACTTAAGAAACCACCCGCAGTCTTCGTGAATTTCTCATTCTTGGTGATGATATTTGTAGCAGTCATTTCCTCTGCTTTTTTCTCATAAATGTTAAGTGTGTTGTCTGACATGTTTTCCCTCCTTCTTCCTCATCAGAATTCAGTCTGAAGTGCCAGTGACTTATTCTGAAGTTCGAGCAGTGTCTTATAGATACCGCCATCGATATTACTTAATTCTTCTTCTGTTCCTTCCTCGACTATACGGCCGCCATCAATAACGATGAGTCTGTCCGCATCGCGAAGAGTAGAAAGTCTGTGCGCGATCGAAAGCGTTGTCCTTCCCTTAACGAGATAATTAAGAGAATGCTGTATCGCTTTTTCGGTCTGTGTATCAACACTTGCAGTTGCCTCATCAAGAATGAGGATCTTAGGATCAGCTAAGATCGCTCTAGCAATTGAGATCCTCTGCTTCTCACCACCTGAGAGGTCCTTACCTGAAGCACCGATTATGGTGTCGTAGCCGTCAGGAAGCTTACTTATGAATTCATGAGCACTCGCAAGCTTAGCCGCACGGATGATATCTGCACGTGATGCATTCTCATTACCGTAAGCGATGTTCTTCGCAACTGAACCCATGAAGATGTAAGTATCCTGAGATACCATCGCAACGTTCCTTCGAAGGTCGTTAAGAGCCAGATCTCTTACATCAGTTCCGTCGATCTTTATCGAGCCTTCATTAACGTCGTAAAGTCTCGAGATGAGGTTAACGAGAGTCGATTTACCAGCACCTGATCTACCGACGATTCCGAGCATCTCACCTTCATTTATCTTGATATTAAGCTCCTTAAGAACAGGTCTTCCAACCTGGTATCCGAACGTAACGTTATCAAGCTCTATAACACCGCGTGGGTCCGTAAGTCTAACAGGATCCTTAGCTTCCTGGATCTCAGGTATCGCATCCATGATCTCGAAAAGACGTTCAGCGGAATTGATGCTGTCTGCCCACATCCTGAATATCCATGCGAAGAAGTTCATCGGACCATTAAGCTGCATTACATAACCAACGAAAGTGATGAGTACACCAAGTTCGATCTCATGTGTCTGGAGAACGAAGAATACACCAACGAGCCAGATCCAAATTCCTGAAACTTCCTGAACGAGATTGTATAAGATCTCGAACTTGTTACGGAGCTTCGCGATATCGATCTCAGCATCACGAAGATTATCACTTGGTCCCTTAAACCTCTTCATCTCTTCATCCTGCTGGCCGAATGCCTTAACGACACGCGCACCTGAAAGGTTATCGTTAGCCTTACCGTTCACCGCTTTTTCAGCACGGTGTCTCTTACCTGCCAGGATCCAAAGACCCGGACGAAGCTTAACAGTCATGAAGACGAGAAGCGGCAGGAGGATGCATGCGATGAGCGCCATCTTCCAGTTCAGATTGAACATGACGATAAACGTGCTTATGATGGTTATTCCGTGGACGAATATCATCGGCAAGCCGTCGATAAAGAAGTTCCTTACCCTGTCAGAATCGCTTAGTACTCTTGTCATGAGACCGCCTGTCTGCTTGTTTACGAAAAAGCTCAGCGACAGTCTGCTCATGGCGTCAAATACATCGTTCTTGATATCCCTTATCGCGCTGCTCGAAAGCTTCGCCATAACGAATATCTGCAGGTAGTTTGACAGCGCCTGAGTAAACCTTACTATAATCATGACGATCGCTACAACAAGAAGCGCGAGTCCGATGTTCTCACCAAGACCGAAAGTACTTAAGTAGTCCTTATCTTTTTCGAGGACATGATCGAAAAGCACCTTACCGATGAGGTATGGCCACGCGATGTTGATCGCACCGTTTACTGTGTAAGTTAAGATCAGCACTAACACCTGCACTTTGTATTTCAGAAAATACTTTAATGTCCTTCCGAATATCGAGCGCTTGTTCTTCTTCTGCTCAACAGGTTCTTCAGTCTCCTCTTCAGACTCCTCTTCTACTTCGAGTTCGCCACCGTGCAGGAATCCCTTGAGCTTTCTGAAAAGGACGTTCATCTGTTCCTGATAGCGATTGGTGAAGCAAGCGATATTAACATCGCTTCCGTTATATTCCCCCAATAAAACATTAGACCCGACGTAAACATCGAGCCTAATGTGCGCTAATTTATCAATGTCGTAAATCTCAACATCGTATTCGCCGGGCTCATCGTCTATCAGACCGTTTCCTGTATCCGCATTTCTGAAAAGGTGAACTGTGTTAGCTGGAAGTTCCATAGTAAGAACTGCCACCTTATCATTAGTAACTACTACATGACCCTTAATGTAGTTGCCTTCAATAGACAAGTCTATAGGACTATGGATCAAGATGTCCTTGTCAGTGATCTTCTGATCCTTAAGCTTGTCCAAGACTTTCCTGGTCAATCTTGAATCCTTCATTTCATATACCCCTCTGTTTTGTTTCATTTTCGAATAATGGAAGTGATTGTAACACTAATGTTTGCTCAATGATAGTAAGAATTATT
The DNA here is from genome assembly GCA_017649745.1 of Clostridiales bacterium. The sequence continues at coordinate 11,228 of JAGCGE010000273.1, forward strand.
TAATTTTTGATTATTCATTATCAATACTTTTGAAATGCTCGAA
>JAGCGE010000274.1 GCA_017649745.1 Clostridiales bacterium
ATTGTGCATATATTTGTGCGTTGTATGTTGTATTGTATCGGCATTGGATAGAGTGCCAGATACTGATACGCGTACGGAAATGGAAAATAAATACAATAATTATAGTTTAACTTTTTTAAATCTATTCCATTTATGAAAAAAAGATTCAATCTCTTTCTGATGGGTGCAGCTCTCGTTGCGGCACTCATAGGAATGGTGTCTTGCCAAAAGGATTGGCAGAAGGACATTGATGACTTGGGTAGACAGATTAACGATCTGAGTACTCAACTCACCACTCTCCAGAACCAGATCTCTAATGGCGAGATTGTCACTAATGTGACTCCTATTCAGGGTGGTATTAAAGTTACCACTAACAAGGCCTCCTATGACATTGTTGGTCAGAAGGGCGAAGGGTCTGTCGTAAAGATTGGCGATGACGGCTACTGGTATATCGACAATAAGAAGACCGACTACAAGGCTCAGGGTGCAGCAGGTCAGAATGGCGATTATTATGTTCCTGGAGCAAACGGCAAGTTTGACAAATACACTTGGAATGCTGATAAGGGAGCGTATGATAAGACTGCTACTGACATCTCTTACATCGCTCCAGGTGCAGTTACCGCTGTATGGGCTGATGATGCTTTGACACTCTACGGAGTTGAAGGTTATGATGGCGGCTATACCCTTGAACTGCTTACTGGTCTCAAGGGACTCGCATTCGTTCCCGAGCGTATTTTTGACGGACTTGGCCTTATTACCGTATATGAATTCACAGCTCCTGCAAATAACAAGGAGTTCCCGTTCGTAAACAAGGAAGGCGATGCTACATTCATTGCTACAGCTCCGACTGAGGTTACCTATCGTATGGACGCCGCAAACATCGATGTGGCCAAATATACTTGGGATTTCATCAATCGCGAGGTTTACACCAAAGCAGCTGATCCAGATAATACAGATCTTGTTAAGATTGAAGAAGGACCTATAAAGGACGATTCTTTTGTTAGCTTCAAGATTCAGCTGCTCAAGTCTGTTGAGCCGGCTGATCATGAGAAGACTAACGACATTGTTGCACTCCGTGCTGTCGGTGATGATTCCGAGCCAGTTGTTTCCGACTACGCTTACATTGAGAAGGAAACTAACAGTGGCTACGACCTTATCCACAAGGACGAATACGAGGAGACTGGTCCTCGCTATTATCGTACTGATCCTGTGGCAATCGATGATGATACCGACTATAATGATGGTGAAGGCATCGAAGTTAGGGGCAATCTTAATCCAGCAACCCCTGTACTCGTTATAGATGAGAAGGAGAGTGTTAACCTCCTGGATTATGTTGAAACCTATGCCGAGCAGTTGGAAGATCTTGTTTCCACTGCAGGTGTTGACCCTACATACAAATTCTACTTCGCTGGTTTTGATGATTCTGGAAAGGTTATCATAAGTACTGATTCCAAGAAAGCTACATATCTTTCTGACGATGATGATAAGACTAACCAGAATCAGTTCATTAAATTTGTTGATGATTCCACTGTTGAAATCGACCGTGATTTCGTTAGCGCAGGACGTCCGGCTATCGGCCGTACTCCTCTTATTTATGTTCAGTCTATCTACAACGGTGTAATCCTCGCTGAAGGCTTCATTAAGCTTGTTATCGTTGAAGAAGAGGAAGGTCCTCAGCCTCCTAAGCCTACACTTGGATACAAGGTATTCATCAAGCATGGTGGAGAGTTCGATTATGACTCCATCCCTGAGGAGGGTACCTATGTTGGAAGTGCATTCACTGATCCTAATACCGCTCTCAACTACGATGGTGATAACCACGAGCTGAATGTAGCATGGGATGAGATGAACGTCAAGATGTTCAATGAGCTGGGTATGTCCTTCGAGGAGTTCCAGAATGCTTACAACGTTGATGAGCCTATCCTTATTGTTAAGGATGCTAACAATGGTGAGCCTGGTGATCTGCCAGATGAGGGTAAGTACGAGTTCTCAGCTGATCTTGGTGAGCTGAATAACATCTATAGCGATGGTCTGACAATTACCAAGCTTAGCCCTGCTAACTGGAAGCAGAACACCAACATAGTAGACCTTAAGCTTGATCCAGAGGTTGAGATTAGCGGTCCTCACTTCGTATACGTTGTTTACACTGCAAAGGACAACACCGAAAATGTTGATGCTGTTGTGAAGTTTGTATACAATGTTAAGCACGATCACACATACTCTGTTTCTACGTGGTTGCTTAACCCGGATTACATCCTTGGTAACCAGGATGAACTGAATCCTGTTGATCCGGTTGATTTCTACAATAAGCCTGCAACTCCTTACAATAAGGATAAATATGGTTGGGGCGCTGTTCGTATCAAGGGTCAGGAAGAAGCTATGCGTTCCGGTCTTACCGAGCATTTCTTAGAGTACATGACTCCTTTCAAGAACGATATTAATGATGAATCAATCTTCAAGTTCGAAATTAAGAACTATGCTACCGATGAGGTTGACTGGGAAGAGTGTGATTATCGTGACGAAACAACTTATGAGGATGGAACAGTTCATGCATATGTTCAGATGACTGGTGCCGAACTGAAGGAAATAATTGAAAATCCTGAGTTAGTTCCGTACATCTATCTGAATACAGATAATGCATTGATCGCCAAGGGCTATGATGTTCTTGTAGAGGTTGAGGAGAATTGCGAAAAGCTCGATGAAGCTGAGTATGGCTACTACTTCGTAGTATTCAAGGCCCTTGATGCTCACTTGAAACTCTTCAATGTTAAGCTTGGTACCTTCAAGGAGGTTAACGACTATGTATATGCGCATGAGCTTGTAGATGGTATCTTCGATGCTTACAATAACAAGATCTTCGAGTGGAGCGATAGCGCTTGGGTTGCGACTGAGGCAGCTGCTGTCTACGGAATCACAGGTACTGAGGACCTTACTGTTGAGGTTAAGTCTGTACTGAATTATAAATATGATTCTGAGGAGTCATTTGGTGGTAACCTTTATCCGTTCGAGAAGGGTGCCTCTCTTATTCCTGCTCCTAGTGAGACAACAGAAACCGGTATTAACTGGTGGAACCTTGGAACTGATCTGCAGGTAGACAAGAAGGCTGAGTTTACGATTGTTGTTAAGTGGGGCGAAGACGTTCTGGTTGAGGACAATGGAACCGTTCTTGTTCTTGCTACCGCTAATAGTATCCACGCTCTACATGACGCTAACGATGCTGTCCTGGACCCTGTAGAGTACAAGGATGGTTGGTACTATGCCGTTGAGGCAGAAGCAGTGGTAGAGTAATCTGTGTTGTTAATACTTAAAAGGAGAGAGAGCGCGAACTCTCTCTCCTTTTAAGTATTTATATCATCGTTTCTATTATGAAGAAGTTTTTTTCTCGCCTAGTCATATCATTGTCATTTTTTAGTTTATTAGTGTGTTGCACACCTGATTCGTTGAGTCTGACTGATAATAATAAAGTCCCTATCGCTTCTTTGTGGGCAACTATAGAAGGAGAACCTGGAACTAAAACAGAGTTTGGCCAATCGACAACGTCAGGTAGCTTTTTTCAGATACTTTGGAAAGCTGGAGACCAGATAAACGTTTTTTATGCAAATGCATCTTCAACTGCTTCTTCAAAATATGAAACGGAGACCGGTGGAGCTACAGCTAATTTCTCTTTAGTATCCGGGAGTACTCCTGGAGGCGGTTCTTTTCTAGGCCTCTCTCCATACAATGATAATGCAACTGCAAATATATCTTCTAAATCTATTTCGACTTCTATCCCGATTGAGCAAAAGGCAAATGCTAATAGCTATGATCCAGAGGCTTTTATATCTGTTGGATATTCTACAAAGTCCAATCAGATGGCATTCTATAACGTGTGTGGAGGCCTTTGTTTCACTTTAACCGGTTCAAACGTTTCAAAGTATAGCCAGATAGAATTGAAGGGTAATGCCAATGAAAAGATAGCTGGACCTGTGAATATCTCTTGTTCGACGGCTACTGCACCTATTTCTTCTTCTGTGTCTGGTAGTACTACGACTGTTAGTCTTATCCTTCCTGAAGGTAAATCTTTTGAAAAGAACAAAAAATATTATCTTTTGTTCTCACCTACCATTTTTTCGAAAGGTTTCACTATATCCTTTAAGGATGCTAGCGGTAATGTACTTGTGAAAAGTGAGTGTAAATCATATGTGGAGTTCAAACGCAGTGTTTTCGCTTCTGTTAACGGAGCTGATAATCCGGATACAGTGATTAAAATCCGTGACGGAGAGCTTCTTTCGAAGGACGGCACAGCAAATTGTTATATTGTATCCAAGGCGGGATCTTATAAGTTCCCTTTGTCCCGAGCGACGGAAACGGATTATCTATCAGGAGTTACCAGCGTGAAAGTTCTCTGGGAGACGGACAATACTATCGGAGAGCAATCTACAGGTAGTATTGTCACTAATGTAGGGACTAACAAGAAATACGTTTATTTCGATACTCCCACTACCTTGAAGGAAGGTAATGCAGTAATTGCAGCTTACAGTAATAAAGAGATTGTTTGGAGTTGGCACATCTGGGTAAGTAAGGATTATAATCCAGTGACTTCTAGCCAGAAGTATACAGGTAAGAAAGCAGCGATGATGGACCGTAATCTGGGAGCATTATCGGCCACGGCCTCCAATTCATTATCCAACGGTCTTTTCTATCAATGGGGACGCAAGGATCCTTTCCCTGGCGCGGTCGAATCATATGTCGAGAGTTCAAATGGTGGTCACTTGATGAGAACCACGATGGGAGATAAGTTAACTACCGTTTCTTCAGAGACAGTGGAAGCGACGGTGGATTATGCCATCGCCCATCCCGATACTTATATCACGACGTCTAAGAGCAATGGTGATTGGCTTGCCACACCTAATCATGAATTATGGGGGCAGTCCAAGACTATTTACGATCCATGTCCAGCTGGTTGGAAAGTCCCTGCGGCCAATGTTTTAGACTCAAGCAAGCAGCATGTTCTTGAACAAGAAGCTTGGACTAATTTGAATTATCGCCGGGTTGATGGCAATATTAATGGAGTCTGGCTGGATTCAGACCGAGCATGGTATCCCAATAATGGATACATCAGTCTCGCTGGTAAGCTTCTTATGGTGGGCCAGTACTCCTGTTATTGGTCAAGTTCTCGCAATTCTCTAGCCGTATACGCAATGGAGATGAGCAAGACAGGCACTAGTTTGACATTTGATCCCCGTTGTTATGGTAAGGTTCGAGGCGAAGGCCATTCTGTCCGCTGTGTTAAAGATAATTAGTACTCCATGCGTATGAGAAACAGATTTTTATTATTGATTTCGTGCATCCTGACCTTAATTTCATGCGCACCTGAACCTGTGCGAGTAACAAGTATTACCCTTAACACTAAGGCGATTACGCTTGAGGTAGGAGCAACCGAAAGACTATCGGCGACGGTCTCACCCAACAACGCCGACAATCCGACAGTTATTTGGACAAGCGACAACGCATCTGTTGCCAAAGTGTCCGATGGTGTGATTACGGCCATAGCTCCTGGTTCTGCCCGTATTACTGCTAAGTCAGATGACGGTGGATTATCAGACGTATGCGTAGTGACTGTTCCAATTCCGTACGTATCTGTTACAGGAGTAAGCATAGATAAAGCGTCTGTGAGTCTATATGAAGGTGGAACAGCGCAGTTGATAGCTACTATCACTCCTTCTGATGCGGACGACCCGTCCCTTCGCTGGTCCAGCAAGAATCCTGATGTGGTGTTGGTCACAACAGATGGTAAGTTATTGGGATTGGCTCCCGGAAATGCTGATGTCACAGTTGAGACGGTGGATGGGAACTTCAGCGCGACTTGTAAGGTGACAGTAAAGGAAGTAAGAATGGAATTGAAACCTCCGACATTGGATATTATAATCGGAGATGAAGCAGATATTAAGGTAAGTCTAGGTGAGCAATTGGAGGGGGCTGATGTAAATGTCAGGTGGTATAGTACGGAAGAGAGCATAGTATCTGTAAATGACAAAGGTCATGTTAAGGCTCATTCTGTCGGTGATGCTGTTATATGTGCAGCTAGTGAGAAGGGCAAGACAGCCTTTTGCAAGGTTCATGTACGGAATAAGGTTGAATCGGTTAAGGTGACTGCTTTGACGGGGGAGAGTCAGATCAGTATTGGAGAGACTCTCCAACTGACGGCTAATGTTACTCCTGCAAATCTTCCGGACATTGAGATAGAATGGAAATCAAGCGACACGTCGATAGCGACTGTAAATGCTGATGGTCTTGTTACGGCCAAGAGGGAAGGCACTGTTAAGATTACTGCTACTGTGACTAACGGATCGCAAACTAAATCTTCTGACTATGAGATACAGGTCATTCAGCAGCAGGTTAAATCTATCGAACTTGATTAGACCGCCTTGTCATTGATTGAGGGCGAGACGTATTCATTGAAAGCAACGATTAAGCCCGAAAATGCTTTTGATAAAACAATTAAGTGGGAATCTTCCGTTCCTTCTGTCGCTACAGTATCCGATAAAGGCGTGGTGACTGCAGTAAAGGAAGGCACTGCTATAATAACTGCAAAATGTGGAAATAAGACTGCTTCTTGTCAGATAACTGTTCATACCAAGTTTATCAACGTGACGGGTGTGTCACTGGATAAAGAATCATTGACGCTCGATTTGAACACAGAGGCTCAACTGACAGCGACAGTTCTGCCCTCTAATGCTGGCAATAAGGCTGTCATGTGGACTTCCTCTGATCCTTCCGTCGTCTCGGTAAGTGCTAAGGATAATGTTGCGACGGTTACAGCGAAGTCTGTAGGAGAAGCCGTGATCTATGTTGAGACCATGGATGGTAGCTTTACCAAGGAATGTAAGGTGACAGTCAATATCCCGGTATCTTCAATAACGCTTTCCCAGACCTCTGCGACGCTTGCTTTTGGTCAGTCTTTAACACTGTCTGCAACCGTTTTACCTGTCGATGCGTATAATACTACCCTTGAGTGGTCATCTTCTAATTCTTCAGTAGCTTCGGTTTCTGAAGGGGTTGTATCTGCAGGAACAACTACTGGGGCAGCTATTATCACAGTCAAATCTAAGAGCAATCCTCAAATAAAGGCTACTTGCAAAGTAACCGTTAAGGCTGAGGTCATCCTTGTTTCCAAGATTACAATTTCCCCGAGTAGCTTAAACTTGTCTCTCAATCAGACAGCAAAACTGACGGCCACTGTTTATCCCTCCAATGCAGATAACAAGACTATTATCTGGTCTGTTCCTCAAGGGGCGATTACTTCTGTTGATCAAAACGGAAACGTTAGGGCGGTTAAAGTTGGAACCTCTAGAATAATTGCTAAATCTGCTGATGGGAATGCTCAGGCGTGGATTACAGTTACTGTTACTAAGAAGGCGGTTAGTTCTGTATCTGTTTCTCCGTCCTCGTTGATATTAAAAGTAGGTGAGACTTATGATTTAAAAGCGACGGTTGCACCTTCTGATGCCTCCATTACTACTGTTTCGTGGAGTTCTTCCGATTCTTCCGTTGCTACGGTGGATCGCTCTTCAGGAAGAGTTACAGCTAAAGGTGATGGAGAGGCTACCATAACTGTTCAGTCTACAGATGATTCAACGAAGAAGGCTACCTGTAAAGTAACAGTCCTTGCTTCTGGTTCAAGCTCTGGCGGAACTGAAGGAGTGGATTTTGAGAACTGGAATTTCTAATTCTTTTTGATAGTCCAGTAGTTATTAATACGCTGCCGGACTTTCTTTTGATTTAGTATTTTGACATAAAGAAAAAAATTCGTAAAATTGTAGTTATAAGGATTGTTATTTAAAAACATATAATAATATGAAAAAAGCATTATTAGTTCTTTCTTCTTTTCTTGCGCTTACTTTTAGCGTAAATGCTCAGCAGTTCTTCCCTGACTGGTACATTGGTGTCAAGGGTGGTATTGGAGAGACCATCGGAGAGACAAAATGGCAGGAACTTCTTTCACCTGCCGCTGCAATCAACGTAGGTTATCAGTTCACTCCTGTATTTGGTCTGCGTGGAGATATCTCCGGATGGCAAGCCAAGGGATTCCTTCCTGTTTACAAAGATTTGTATAAATTCAACTATGCTCAAGCTGCATTGGATGCTACCTTTGACCTTGCTAACCTCTTTGCAGGTTACAAGGAGCGCTTAGTTAATCCTTATGTATTCATCGGAGCAGGCGCAAACTACCGCTTCAACAATGACGAGGCCAACGCTATTGCCAGCCACTTCTACAAAGACAACTATCTTTGGGATGGTGGCAAGATCTCTGTTCTTGGCCGTGCCGGTCTTGGAATCGACTTCAGACTCTCTGACGCAGTTGCTCTTGAGCTTGAGGCTGCAGCAAACGGATACTCAGATCACTTCAACTCAAAGGTTGGAGATATCTTCGACTATCAGATCAACGCTCTCGCAGGCCTTAAGTTCAACTTTGGCGCAGCCAAGAAGAAAGCCGCAGCTCTTGCTGCAGCAGAGGCTGAGGCCGCTCGCCTCG
>JAGCGE010000275.1 GCA_017649745.1 Clostridiales bacterium
GAACGCCTGCTACAGGAGTGGCAGACCCGTCGCACTCCATGAACTCATCGGGATAAGTATAGGCCTCAATCGTCGCGCCAAATGTTTCGGCAGAACGCAGAGTAGCATACTTGATGTTGTCGGCCCACAGATCAGTAGGCTCAGCACCATCGGGGCTGTTTGTAACGCTGGTGATACCGTTCCAAGCAACGCCAGTACCGTAAGCACCGGCATTATTATTAGCAGTCGGATCCCAGGGATACAACACAGCATGGTCTACGCCAGTTTCGAAAAATCTTTTTCCGCTTTCGTCCCATGTAAGTCTAGACATATTTGTTTCCTCCTTGAATATCTTACCAGTAAATCCTAAAAGGATAATGATACAAGTTTTCCGCCACATAAGGTTTGTCGGCGGAACATAGTTCTAACCTAAGAATTTGGTTCCGGGTCATATCGTCGGGATCTCTTGTGATGTATTTCAAAGAATACTGATCATATAGCGCATATGGAGCGTTATCCGCGTATTTGACATCCGGCCTATCCAAATCATAGACAATGCACGGGTAATTAATATGGGTTCCGGTTGGGGGCTGGTAGTAGACGTTTTCACAGATCTCAAACAATACCTTGCTAAGTTTACTGCGCGATTTCGCCATGATACACACCCCCAAGCGTAAGGACAAGACGCGGTGGTTCAACACCGACATTTGTCACTTTCCATGCCGTACCCATCCATTTGACATAACGCATGGCAAACATGTGGGAAAACGCATATGGATCCGCGACAATGCTAATCTGGTTGCTAATGTTCACATTGTCGTTAATCTCATTACTATTTTCTAGACTGCGCGAATTTCGCACAAGATCTCCCTTATAGAAGCGTTCAATCGGTTTCTCGATGAAAACATCCGGAGAATCCTCCTGCTGCTCTTCAAAGACATACCCTATAGCTCCATAGAACTTTGCCATGCGTTATTCACTCCCATTTTGAATTACTTAAGATTGGTTGCTATTATCGGTTGTGGTTGCCATAGAACCATCGGCAGTCTTGAACAACGCGATGGCAGAATAAGGCTTGGTCAGGGCGCCAGAGCAACGAGTTTCGATCAGATACTTATACTGGTTGAAATCGATATCGAAATCGTCAAACATGTTGACCTCGCCGCCCTTATCAGTACCGACGTTATAGTCATTCAGGTTTACAAAGATGCCAATCAACTCGCGATCATTAGCATCGGTATAACCTTCCAGAACAGGAACGGTGACAATCTTACGAGCACGAATTGCGGAAGCAACCTCGGCCTCGGTAGAATACAGACGACGACCGATGCTATCCTCAATCAAGAGCATATTAGTCAGCCAGTCCTCAGTAGTGAAGAAGATCGGATTGCCACTGCCCTTATAATCCTTGCGGGCACGCAAGGCAGCCTTGATAGCATTCTTCGCGGTTTCTTCATCATCCTCGCCCTCGGTAACAGCCTGCTTGATGGTAAACAGATTCGCATCGGAAACGATGGGGCGAATATTAATCTCGTTGATCTTGTCGTCCGAGCTGATGTCTCGCCCATCGCCAACCAGGATCGCGCGGCACAATTCCTCATTCAGCATCATACGCATTTCGGTCTTAACCCAGGCAACAACATTCATATCGGTGATGTCGAGAATATCATCGCGATCGAACTTCTGCTTCTTGTAGATGGTCTGAGGAGTGGTTACGCGCTTCATCAGAGCAAAGAACTCATTGACCTTCTGGTTCCCCTTGATATAACCTTTGGCCCTGGCTTCGGGTTCGGTAATATTAGCAAATACGGTCTTGATTCGACTGAAGGGAGTCTTATGAACGCCAGCAAGTACTACATCTACCCAATCGGTATCACGCTTAATGAACTCGGGAGTATCTGTAAGAGTACGAGCTTCCGGGAACAGATAGTCAATGCCATTGATACCATAAGTCACAGTGCCCTGGGGCGTGTCCATACCGGTAGTATCGATGCTATGGGCCAGAACCTCGTCATTAGCCATATGCTCCTCAAAGGACTTCCTCAAGCTACCAAACTTAGGGCCATCGGTAATGATAGCCTGCATGGCTTCGTTGATTGCGCTATGCGCCAGAGAGTTATTCATGTTATCACCTTCAAATACATTATGTGCCACCTTGGATTCTCCTTCCCCATTTCCGTTTTCTTCAAGGGCCTTGCCAATCATATAGTATACGACATTCTTTTCTTCGTCGGTCATACCATTAAAAACATCGGCAATCGTCCTGTTATCATTTTCAGCCATAGAGTTTACCTCCGTTTGTGTATTTGCATGCTGCAATATCTGCTCAACCTGAGCACACTGATGATTTAAGTAATCCTGCTGCGCAGCCATCCGATTATATTGCTGATTCAAATATTCCTGCTCAGCAGCCATTTTTGCAGCCTGATGCGCAAGAAACGCATGCTGATCCGCTGCAGAAAGCTCATTTCCATTCGAATGGATCAGTTCGACGTTCTGACCGTTGAATATCAATGCTTCAAAGTCTTCGGAATCCTCATCAAAACTATGTTCAAATGACAAATCCTCGATCCTTGCCCCTGGATTCGCCCCAGAAAGGCATAAACTGACTTCGCGAATAACGCCATGTATTACGTCTCCGCCTTTCTGCTTAAGCTGATTCGCATAAATAGAAAGAGCTTTCACATCTCCATGTTTTACGAGTTCTTTTGCGTTTTTCCCAGAATCGGTATCGTTAAAGAATCCGTATGTATATACGCCATCTTCCCGATTTTCTAGAATAGCATGTCCAAGAACATCCCCGGGACTTCCATGTTTATGTCCCCATACGAGCGGTACAGTTTCGCCATCGCAATCCTTAAAAGCATCCCTTCGAATTGTACGCCCGTCGGCACATTTTATATTGTTTTTAGTGGCATAACCACTAAAATCATATTTTTCAGGCATTTTTATTACCTCCAAACATCTTAACCACTCTCAGGTTCATTTAGAATCCGACTTAGTTCGCCTACTGTCAGGTTTGCTTCTATATTGTCTAAACCATTTGGTTGACTTCCATTATCGGATTCGGCGTTTTCACTGCCATTTTGATTCCCTTGATTGGTTGCGAGGGCTGGCGAAGCAATTTGCTCGTCACCCTCCTTATTAAGTCTCCTATTGCGCAACTCATCGGCCTGCTGATCCGCAACGGGCTTAAATCCAACGATTGCTCTGACCTCATTCGGAGACAGAACTTCGTTACCAACAAACTTTTCAGCAATCTCCGCAACCTTGCTAATTGGAACAAGACGGAAAGGATCGCTTGAAAAAATTATCGAATGGCCTTGAGTCCTGGCAGTCTTTGTCAGGAACTTTCGTTTCAACTCATCCACTATTGCGGAAAGAATTGGCTCAACAGTGCGCTTTGTGTAGTTCATCATTGCCTCTTCACTTGCCGTACCATTCAGAATTTCAGGTGTAATGCCAAGCTGAGAGTACAAAGTATTCATCAGATACTCGATTTGGCCCATTAAATTATTTTCAATAGGTCTATTTAGCTGAGTAATCCGCTCTGTTCCATCTGTATATGCAATGCCATACTTAGAACCGGAGAGTTGCATTTCTATATCCTTACGCCTTGCCTCAGCCTGTTCTTTCCTGGCTGGAGACTTTACAACATACGGAAGTTGGATAATAAGATCGAGCTTTCCGGCTCCACTTTGTTCATCAATAGCGTCAAGAATACTCAGCTTATGAATAAGCCTTTGAAGAGTCGAGTTAGACTCATTCATTATTGTATAGAATGGATTTTGAATAAGGGCAACCATTCTTTTTGGGAACATAACATCTTCCATAATTCCACGAATATGATTATATACCCTTATACGAACATATTCTGGAGACCACTGAAGAATCTTTCCAACACGCATCGTCTGAATATCAAACGAAGTAGACTTTGTTGGATCCACGTTCGTATCGGTTGGTACAATTGCAACATAACCATCATCAAACATAGAAAGAACCACGTCTTGTATAAAGGCGCGGCTCGTCTGATCAATGTTCGCCTCAAGCGTTAAACAATTATTCAATCCGTCCTCCACCGTTTCGGAGTATCTCCCGTTTTCGTCCAACTTTACATGCTCGATCTTATTCGCAGCTACATCCATAGCTATACGATTATAAATTGCTGTAATCAGGGAACGATCGTTTGCAACCCTTAAACGAATTTGGTCTGGCCTATAATAACTTGCAGGACCTGTGTTTATATGACTCGGAGCATCTCGTCCACGAAACGCATTCCAGCCATGCTGAAGACGTTGAAAAAATGTTGGCATTTTGAATCACCTACAGACTATCATCGTTTTTCATCATCATATACAACTATAGTCTTACCACTATTCGGATCGTAAGTAAAATGATACGGCCTACTAGTATCAACAGTTCCAACGGGAGATGAAGTAGCCGCTTTACTAGAAGATCCGGCAGAATTCATATAAGACTGCTGCTTTTTGTTCCAATCTGCCCGAGTTCCGCCATTATACTTATAATCTCTCCAATATTCATCAGAGACACCAGCTGGTTTATCGGACATAATATTATCAGAACTCTGACTGGAATTATTTGAATTGTTGTTCTTTAACTGATCATACAAGGCTCTTACCTGCGGATCATTTCTAACTTGATCCGTAAGCCACTGACCATGCTGGGGACTCATTATGTTATCGGGAGGCAGGGAATTGATATGCTCACGATATGCATTCATGAGACGATCGCTATCGATCTGAGGATTATTAAGACCATTAAGCCAATTATTGGCATTCTGCGCCGCATTAGAAACAGCAGCGCCAACATCGCGAGCGCGATCTCCAACCCAATTACCAGCGTTAGAGGCAGCTTGACCAACATTTTGAGTAGCGTTAGAAACAGCTCCACCAACATCTCTTGCACGATCTCCAATCCAGTTACCGGCATTAGAGGCAGCTTCTTTAGTATCATTAAAAGCATTCGTAGCAGCCTGACCGACATTTTGAGCAGCATCGTAAACGGCATCACTAACATTTTTCGCGGCATTGGAAATTCTTTGTCTAGGAGCATTATTATATTCATTTTGATAACTATTCGCCTGACTAGAAAGATCAAGTGATTTATTAAAAAGATCGTGCTGCGTACGTGCAGTATCGTACCATTTATTATTAAGATCCTCTCTTGCTCGATCTCTAATTTCACCATGCATTCCATTATCACGATCGCCAGAATCTAAAACATCTGTTGCTATCTTATCAGAAATATCATTGGCTCTTTTTAAATATTCATCACTACGATTTTTAGATTCCTGAGCTTGCCAATTTAACAATTCTGCTTTTGCAGCATTATTTCCACCAGTATACCAATCGGATACATTTTGAGCTGCATTAGAAACAGCTCCACCAACATCTCTTGCACGATCTCCAATCCAGTTACCGGCATTAGAGGCAGCTTCTTTAGTATCATTAAAAGCATTCGTAGCAGCCTGACCAACATTTTGAGCACGATCTCCGAGCCAGTTGCCAACGTTCTTTAACGCTCCTTTAGTATCATCAAGAGCGTTCGTAGCAGTCCGGCCGATGTTTTGTGCAGCATTTGATACGGCATCGCCAACCTCATTTGCTCTGGCATCGACCCAATTACCAGCATTCGTTACAGCTCCACCAACGTTATTATAAGCATTCGTAGCGGCCTGCGTAACGCCAGATTTTATGTTTCCGGCACCCTGAGAAACATTTCTAAGAAAATTATCAGCCGCAATTCTTCCGGCATTCGCTTTAGAACGTACAATCTCTGTTCTCGTTGTCTTAGGCGCACTACTTGTAGTAGCGGTTGGTTTTGAAACCCCGGTTGAGTAAGATCCGGATTTGCCGACATTAGAACTAGCAAAAGATGTTTTATTAATCGGCATTGCTTTTGAAGGAGTTATCGTAGCAGATCCAGTACCAACCGCCGGACCAACATCGTACCGATTTCTTCCAGCAAATGTCAGGCTGCCATCTTCATTTTGAAACCTTCGCTTTCCCCAACTCTGGCCCTTAATTCCATAATGCCAAAGTTCGTTAGAATCCATTCTACCAAATGTGGTACCACCAGAAATATAATGATACAACTCTCCGGTATATGGAAGTCCAAAAACATAATAAATAGACAAGGAATATCACCTACCAAAATAGTACTATTTTCTACCTTTTCTGCTCTTTTTGTTACCTCCGCCATTACCGTCGTTCGGATTTTCGATTTTGCGCATTTTCTCTATCTTATCCGAATATAAAGCGATGGCAGCCAAATCCATTTTTCCTTTGCTCTTTTTCCAATCCTTTTTATATTGCATTACCAAATCCATAGAAGGAAGCCGTTCCGAAGATTTAAAAAGTTCTTTAGCAAATCTACTTCCGAGTTCCCTTCCTAATGAACTTCCAACTTCTCGTAACGTCGTATCAAGTGTGCTAACCATTATTTTTCCTGCTTTTCCAAAAAAAGTGTCTCCTATTATCGAGCTCTTTGTGCTGGAAATATATTGTAATGTTTTTTGTCTAGATGCATAATCTCGAAGTTCATCGTCTGTCATATATTTCGGATGCCTTTCTTTAAATCGCCGAATCGCGTATTTTCCAGTCGCTTTAGCGGCATTCCCCAAAGCTTCTCCAGTTTTCTGAGCTCCATAACGAACTTTTCCCATAGCGGTAAGAGTCCCATCGGAATTCTGATAGCGCCTTACACCCCATTTTTGACCGAGTATTCCGTGGTGATACAATTCATCCGAATATGGGATGCCAGCTATATAATAATTCATACGTCATAGTCACCTCTATTCAAATGAATTAATAAAGAATATAATTTATTTCATCTGTTTTTCAGCCGTACAGAAATACATACCGGTACTATCATTTACAAAAACTTCCCTGGCAATATCTTCCGCAAGACCAGACCAATTCCCATTGTAATCTGACAGATTATCGTCGAAAAACTGTACAACTTCAGGTTTAAACCGAACGTAGCCATGGTTTACACCGGCTGGATCAATAAGATTTTGAACATCTTCAAGGATTGGATTCCCAGAAAATATCGTCTCATACAGCTTAATCCCCGGGTTTGCCTCAACATTCTCCATATCATAGAGAACGATCCTAAGAGCAACATTTCCAAATATCTTATACGAGGCCATAACCCGATCCAAGGCTTCGAACTTTTTATGGTTTTTGACTTCTATGTTCAGAGTATAATCGCTATCGCCATCTTCACTCTGAATAAGATCGTTTACAATTATTTCAGGATCGTTTTCAAAAAGCGCCTGTACTTTCTTCTGGTATGTATACCAAGGCGCTTCCAAATGCATTTTAATCATTTTGATTCTCCTTTATTATTCAAAGTCATCCTTATGCAATTTGTAAGCAATATAGGCATCCATAAGAGCCGCTACAGAGTCGATCTTATCTTCATGCCTTTTCTTAAGTAATTTTCTATTTCCATTTGTATCCGTTAAAGCTATACAGTTTCCCATACAGTAACTCATAATCTCCTGATCGAATAACAAAAGTCGTTCCCCGGCAAGTTTCTTAATCTCGCCAAGTGGAACTGACTCTGTTTTTGCTCCCTGGATTACCTTCTCAATACCATATGGTCCATTCTCAGTCTGCCATCTCTCAACAAATTCTCTTGCATTATACGGATCAAAGCCAAATGCTCGAACATCATAATTTACATCGTTGATGAACTGATCTAGGTCGTCATAAACCTCAGTAATATCCAAAACGGTTCCTTCCAGAACAACAAGGCTTCCCTCGTCAATGAATTCCTCGTACTTGGTATGTATTGCCATTGGAAGCCTATTAAACGTCAATGAAGTAATGTAGCATCTTGTCTTTACACCAAAGGACTGATCTCGCATAGGAAACACAAATGTAAAAGCACAGAAGTCGTCACCCATAGAAAGGTCTGCTCCCATACTGCAAGCCATGCCCCAGAAATCGTTCTTTCGATTTGTTGGAAGAGTCTCTTCATAAGTGAAGAAATACGTATAACCCTCCATCGGAATTCCAAAACGTTTCGCGAGAATGTCGTTTCTCTCAGAAGGAGCATGCTCCATACGTTCCTTATCCAATTCATAGGTTTCATAAGAAACAGTCTTACCAAGATTCGGATTTGCCTTTACCCAGAACCACGGATCTTCTACTTCTTTAATATCGTCAAGCTTATAGTACCAGATTGATACGTGAGGGTTGTCGTATTCTCCTCGAAGAATCTTCATAAGTTCCATTTTGATTGTGTCGCCTGCCGCGTTACGAATCGTTCCTTCTGAACTCATCGCTACTATGATGTAATCTTCAATCCCACCTTTTGCAGCTCCTTGTTCTAATGCACCAACAACGTCTTCTCGTATGTCTGCAGACAACCATTCGTCCACAGTGCAAACTTTGCATCTAAGTCCCTGCAGCTTATCTTTCGACATTGGTCTTACTTCAAGAAGCGATTCGGTCGTAAAGTTCTGAATTCCCTTTTTTGTAGACGCCAATTTCACACGATCGGCTTTTGATCCGGTCGTATTGTTTATAGAACCCTCTGTCAAAAACTGAAGAACGGGACCCCGAGACCGAGCGATAGCGGTTCTTATCGGGGAAATGATCTCCTCTGCCTGAAGCATCGTTGGGGCTGTTGTTACCTGATGCGTGGTAGATCGATCGACAATCATGAAATGGCTTTGAATACACGAGCCATACATCGATTTAGCAGCACCCCTGGCAACAATCAAATACTGCTTGTTCACAAGGCGTTTCTTAATTCGCCTTCGAACATATCGCCCTCCGCCACCGTATTTCGATGGCTGGTATACATCCCGTTCTGTGAAATAGTACCATCCGAAAATCTGTTCAGCCCAAAGTTTAAAAGTATCAAGCAAGTGCAATGGCTGCCCATCTGTCAGTGTCAGCTCATCCTCACAAAACCTTATAAAACCTTCTACCGCCAAATCATCGTAATAGTAATTCGGATCGTCAATCAAGCGATCGATTCGATTCATTTCAAGCTCTATTGTTTGACATACCGGGATCTCGCCTCGTAATACGGCGTCCCGGAATTTACCATAATAAATCGGCACTGCCGTATTTGAAAGTGACATATATTACCTCTGAATAAATATAAACGAATCAATATTTCCTTATTTGCTTATGCTCTAGCGAATCTATGAAAGCATCATAGTCTTCCATAGGATTAAGAAATCTTACTTTTCCTGTTTGTTTATTTACTATATAAAAGGGGGTTGAACTATTATTTACAAACATATAATAATTTGATTTATAATCACATACCTTAATCGCCCTAGCCTGAGACGCTCTATCGGCGATAATCTTAGCTTCGTTAATCGTAATCATTTGCAGCACTCCTTTATCGCATCCGGATCAAATTTAAGATTGTCAAATCTGCAAACGTTTATATCGCTACAATCTTTTAATATTTTTATAGGATTCGTATACGTTTTTGAAACTTGCCCGTCTCTTATAATCATTTGACCATTTTTAATTTCATAAAACATACTATGTCCGCCACCAAGAGTAAATCTAACTGTTAAATTTCCCCGTGCCCCATCTGGCTGAGATTTTAAAATTTTAGAAACAGTATCTTGAGCGAATGCCTTTGCTTTACTGTTTGTAATTGATTCGAGAACGGTCGTCTTTCCATATCCGCCATATCGCTCAATTTTTGCATCAGGCATCCATCGTGTAATCTCTGCGTCAAAATATCCATTTCCAGACTTTTTAGCTGTTACATCAAATCCCCTTCTACGCATTTCATACGTCATAGTACAAAGCATACAATTATTTTTACTATTAGTATTAAAATCATACAAATCGGGATTAACACGCTTAAGATCTTCTTCAGGAGTATACTCTCTTTCTTTTTTCTTAAACCCGGTGGCAGAATCAATCTCAAGATCCTTTCGTTCTTTCTCGTACTTATTTGCTTTTATCTTCCCATTTACATACATGGCTCCCCTAGCAATATCATGCGCCATACCAATCGGATTTAATGTTACAGCGTCGAGAAGAACAAGTGCTGCAAATTGAACAGCCGGAGACTTTGATCCTTTTTCGCCATGATCTACTTTAGAAAAATCTATATTTTCAAGATGAGAATCTGTCTTACTCATCTCTTTATAATCCTTATTCGTATAATACTTATTCCCACCGTTTAAACTATCCGATTCTCCTTTTCTTTCCTTTCTCGAACGCCCGTAATATCTTTGATATCCCGCATCTGTTAAGGTTCCGTCTTCGTTCTGGAAACGTCTATGATACCATTTTTGCCCTATAATACCATGATGATATAGCTCGTCCGAATATGAAATACCAGCAATGTAATATTTCATATAGAACAATCACCCCCATCCAAATGAATTTTAATTAAATTCATTTTTTATTTCTTA
>JAGCGE010000276.1 GCA_017649745.1 Clostridiales bacterium
CACACCTCTTTAATAAACATTTTGTTATAGAATACCACATTTAGTCCTTAACATTTCTTAAACTTTTGTTTGCGATTAATTAGATTTTCGAAGATAGACTTAAGGCAGAAAGAAAGGAGATGAGAACAATGAAAAAGGCATTAAGATTTTTAGGAATATTTGGATTATATACGATCGTCTCACTTGTAGGCATACTCTTCGGAGAATACGTTTTAGGCCACTTCAGCGGCTTATCATCATTCTTCAATCTCAACAACAGAGCTTTCCTGCTCTTCTTCGCTATTCTCTTTTCACTCTCACTTATAACGGACTTTTTTGTCGGCCTTGCCAAGAGGATCGAAGAAAGAGAGAACAAGCGTCTTACCGCTTTCTATGCTAAAAGAGAGAAAGAGCACAACAAGACAAGAGAACACTTAAAGAAGATCTGCAACTGATCACTTCATCTTATAGAGCGCCGCGTAGATGCCGTTCTTCTCAAGAAGCTCTTCGTGAGTACCGCTCTCCTCTATACCCTTTTCGGTAAGGACCAGGATCCTCTCAGCATTCTTGATCGTCGAGAGCCTGTGAGCGATAACAAGCGTCGTCCTGTTTTTAGCAAGTCTTTCGAGTGACTCCTTAACGATATTCTCACTTTCATTATCAAGCGCACTGGTTGCCTCATCAAGAATGAGGATCGGCGGATTCTTAAGGAATACCCTGGCTATCGATAATCGCTGCTTCTGACCACCCGAAAGCTTGATACCCCTCTGACCGATATCAGTATCATATCCATTTGGCAGTCCCATTATGAACTCATGAGCATTCGCGAGCTTAGCCGCCTCATAAATCTCTTCATCAGTTGCATCCGGTCTTCCGTACCTGATGTTTTCGATGACACTTCCTGCGAAAAGATAAACATCCTGCTGAACAATTCCGATATTATCCCTGAGGCTCTTGATCTTAACGTCTCTTATATCATTGCCGTCGATCTTGATAGCACCCTTGGTAACATCATAGAACCTTGGGATAAGGCTACATAGCGTTGTCTTACCGCCTCCTGACGAACCTACGAGAGCAACATAAGACCCGGCAGATATCGTAAGATCGATATGCCTTAAGACCCTGTGCGCACCTTCCTTGTACTTAAACGACACATCTTCGAAAACGATATCGCCCTTTACATCCTTAAGTTCCCTGGCGTCTTCCTTATCCTTGATATCCGGCTCGATATTTATGATCTCCATAAACCTCTCGAATCCGGAATAACCGTTCTGGAAACTCTCCGTAAAGTCGATGATGACCCTTATTGGATCAGTAAAGATATTGATATAAAGAAGGAATGTAACAAAATCCGTTATCTCGACGTATCCGCCCGTTATAAGGAAGCCGCCGCTAATGATGACTACAACGTTTATAAGAAGCGTAAACGCAGTCATGCCAGAATGGAAAAGTCCCATATACTTGTAACTGTTACGCTTAGCTACAAGGAATCCATCATTACCGGTGCTGAACTTACGATTCTCGATCTCTTCATTTCCAAAAGACTTAACGACCCTGATTCCGGAAAGATTATCTTCGATCTGTGTATTGATCTCAGCTATCTTAACGCGGTTTTCTCTAAAAGCCCTTCTCATCTTCTTATTAACGAAATAAGCAAACACGAACATTACAGGAACAAGGATAAATGCCGCGATCGTAAGATAGCCGCTTATCATGCTCAAGATAACGAATGCACCTATAACCTTGATAAACGAGATAACAATATTCTCAGGTCCATGATGCAGAAGCTCACTGATATCAAAAAGATCGCTGGTGATCCTGCTCATAAGCTGACCAACCTTCTGATCATCAAAAAACGAGAATGACAATTTCTGATAATGAGCAAAGATCTCCGCTCTCATATCGCGCTCGATCTTTGAACCCATTACATGACCAACGTAAGAGATGTAGTAATTCGATCCCATCTGCATGAGCACCAGGACCACAAGAGCGATACCCAAGACTATCATCTTGTTTCTTGCGATAGTCGGATCCTCATAAACTATCGTCGAAGTAATATATTTAACAACAAGCGGGATTACGAGTGCGATAGCAGACGCGAGCACCGCAAAAAACATATCAAGCAGAAACGTTCCAATATAAGGCTTATAATAGCCCGCCAACTTCCTGAGATTACTCCACATTTCAACATACCTTTTCAGAAATTTTAAAGACTATTATGCAACTACAAAAACGATTATTCAATAAGAAAATCCCGACATCCTTATCAAAGATCAGCAATAAGATAAGCTCTGCAAGGCGCACCGTCAGAGCCGCCCAGATTAAGCGGCACTGCGCTCAGGAAATACTTGCCTTCATCAACCTTTTCGAGAACGATACCTTCGAGCAGAGTTATACCTTTTCCAAGAAGCACAAGGTGGACATCCTTTGGCGCATCCTCCGGACCTACTGTCTGACTCTCGTTACCTATCAGCACTATATCCGAATCAGCAAACACCTTAGCAGCATCTAAAGTAACAGTTGCTTTGCCTTTGATAAGGATCCTTTTCGAACCCTCAGACTTCTTAAGGATCAAAGACGCATCTTCTGAAGTTACGTCACCATCGTGCTGTGCGACATAACACTCACCGACATACGGCTCTAAGCCCATCTCATCGATCTTCTTACCGTCATCGATAAAATGAAAAGGTGCATCAACATGTGTTCCGTTATGTGCACACATGGCGATCTCTGTAAGATTACAGATATCCCCGTCGCTTATTTTCATCACTCTTTTACCAACAGGCTGAGGATCTCCCGGAAAAACATTACAATTAAAAACTTCCTGCGAAATGTCGATAAGTCTCATAAGCATCTCCTTCTTTATATTTGCTTATAGTATATCGAAAACACTTAAGATTATCTTTATCAATTCAGAACTATATCTTATTTCTATCGAGAAGTTTAATTAACCCCCAATTCATAAGATGAAATCAATGAACGGCATAGGCCAAATTGGAGGTTTATATATGTCACAACACGTTACGAACCAAAGTAAGTGGAAGCCGTGGAAAGGCTTTGTACTCTTTGGTATCACGATGGTGATCATCATCTTAGGAGGAATACTGTCGACTTACATCGGCATATGGGGCACTCTCTTGTCTCAGGCAGCTATGCTCGGCTTGGCGATCGCAGCCTGCCTCATCAACAAGACCCCTCTTAAAGAGGTATTTCCTATTAAGAAGATCACCTTTAGAGACCTTGTCGCCGTCATCCTTTTATGGATAGGCGGACATGCGATAGGTACGGCATCGATCTATCTGTCGGGTATGATATTCCCAAACTACTACGAAACGGTAAACGGGAACATGGAAACACTCCTCACGGGTGGAATCCTTATCGTCTCTTTTATCACGGTAGTACTCTGCCCGCCGATATGTGAAGAGGCAATCACAAGAGGTGCTATCCTAAGCAATTTCAGAGGTCTCAAACACGACTGGTTGATCGTCCTTATCATCGGACTCATGTTCGGCGCTATGCACACAGATCCGATAAGGTTCATCAACACGGCGATCTTGGGAGCAACAGCCGCTTACTTTATGGTAAAGAGGAACAATCTCACACTACCTGCTCTTCTTCACCTGATCAACAACTTCGTCGCAGGAGGTATCCAGATCCTGCTCTCTATGTTCGTTTCTGACAAAGCAGAGCAGATCTCA
Organism: Clostridiales bacterium; assembly: GCA_017649745.1. Next base: position 3,678 of record JAGCGE010000276.1, read on the forward strand.
GAAGCAACATCCACATATTCTAATGTGAATCTTCTGTCTTCAACAATGGTTACATTCTGCTTCGCACCGATCTGCATCGTTCTCGGAGTCCATCTCATCAGACGTCAAAACCAGATCGAAAAAGGAGAACCAAAAAGCGGTAAGCTTTGGCCAAAAATAATCATTGCCACAGTCTTATCAATTGCGATCCTTGCAGAAGGACTGATACTGCAAATTAAATACCCTGTTATGACACAGGCTAAGTAAGGTATAAAGAATTACAGGCACGCCGTTCATTAACCCCCGAACTGTCTCTTCCAAGAGGCAGTTCTTTTTATATCCGAGATACTCTTTCAAAGGTTGGATTTATAAAGCAAAGCCTTCTCCAAAGTCCCTGCTGACAGGTTTTCTTTTGTTTTTCCAACCATTGATCGTCTTTCCAAAAACTCATTTTTACTTTTCCAACCCTAAGCTTTAGAACCGCTTTCAAAATCTGTTCTTAACGAGCCTGCATCCCAGTAAGATCGCAATTTCGAAGAGAAAGCAGAACCAAAGGTTGGATTTCCTTGGACACCGTCTTTTTCTTTTCGGACACTAGGTTGGATTTTTTAAACAGCGCTTTTGAGAAGAAGTCATAGGGTTGGAAAAAACACTTGAAGACAGAATTAGGGGGTCTTCACAAAAATGGTCAATGGGAGATAATGGTATTAACCGAGTCGGTCAACGGAGGAAATCGAATGAACGAGAAATTCTATGCGCTGCCTGTAGAAAAACAAAAGAGGATCATTAACGCGGGATTCAAAGTATTCGCGAGGAACTCTTATAAGAAGAGCCCCGTAAATGAGATCGCGATGGAGGCTGACATCAGTAAGTCGCTGCTGTTCTTCTACTTCAAGAACAAGAAGGAGCTTTATCTGTTCCTTCTGAAGCAGGTGGAGCTCATAACTGCCAACACTCTCAAGAATGAAGGAGCGTTCGGAGGCGATGACATCTTCGACATGATGTACAAGGGACTCGTGATCAAAACAAGGATCATGAGAGCTTATCCTGACATGAGCAAGTTCGCGATCAAGGCTTATTACGAAGAAGACCCTGAGGTCAAAGATCAAGTCAGAAAGGTCATCTCACCATACACAAAGGCAGAGACTAATCCGGTGATGCCACCACTTGATCCATCCAAGTTCAAAGACGGTATCGATCTTAAGATGATGTATCAGGATATCTATCTGGCATCAGAAGGCTTTGTCTGGCGCATGCAACAGGCAGCTGATTTTGAAGCTGACAGGCTTGAAAAAGAGTACAAGGAACTCATCGATTTCTGGAAGAAAATGTACCTAAAATAAGGAGCAAACGGATGAATATCATAGAAGCAAAAAAACTTACAAAGACCTATGGCAAGAGCCGTGGCATAAACGAATTGGATCTGATCGTTGAAGAGGGAGATTTCTTCGGATTCATCGGACCGAATGGTGCCGGCAAATCGACGACCATCAGGACTCTTCTGGGGCTCATAAGTCCGACAGGCGGAAGCGCTACAGTCATGGGATTCGATATCGTAAAAGATCAGAAGAAGATCCTGGAAAAAACAGGTTATCTTCCTTCAGAGATCAACTTCTACAATGGTATGAAGGTCAAAGACGTCATCAAGTATTCTGCTGATCTTCGCCATGCGAAATGCGCTGATAAGGCAAAGAAACTAGCTGAAAGACTTGGACTTGATATGAACAAGAAAGTAAGCGATCTTTCTCTCGGCAATCGAAAAAAAGTCGGAATCGTCTGTGCCGTTCAGCATAGCCCTGACCTTCTGATCCTAGATGAGCCGACTTCAGGACTCGACCCACTGATGCAAAGAGAATTCTTCAACATTCTTAATGAAGAAAATAAGAGAGGCGCAACCATCTTCTTCTCTTCCCATATCCTATCAGAAGTCCAGAACAACTGCAGATCAGCAGCATTCATTAAAGACGGCAAGATCATAATCTCTGACAAGGTTGAAAAGCTTGAAGAGACAGGCGCGAAGAAAGTCTGTGTTAAGACTCGCGAAGAGACAAAAGAGTATATCTACAAAGGCGACATCAATAAGCTCCTTAAAGAGCTTGCAGCTAAAGAACCGCTCGATGTTACGATCTCAGAGCCAAGCCTTGAAGATATCTTCATGAACTACTATGAATAAGGGGAATTGTTATGACAATCTTTAAACAGGAAATAAAATCACAGAAACTGGCTATCATAATCTGGAGCCTGTCGATCGGTCTTCTGATAGCGATGTGCGTGTTCATGTACCCTGATATGAAATCAGAGATGGATGACGTAAACGAGATATTCTCATCTATGGGAAACTTCACTTCTGCTTTCGGAATGGATCAGTTGAACTTTGGAACACTTATTGGATTCTATGCAGTTGAAGCCGGAAATATATTAGGAATCGGCGGAGCATTCTTTGCTGCCATAACAGCTATCTCAGCGCTTCTAAAGGAAGAGAAAGACAGAACGGCCGAGTTCCTTATGACTCACCCTGTAAGCAGGACTCACGTGATCTTAAGTAAGCTCCTGAGCACATTTGCGATAATCCTTATCCTTAATGTGATCGTGTTCGCCTGCTCGGCTTTATCGATACTAGCGATCGGAGAAGATATCGACTGGAAGATCATGCTTCTTATTCACCTGGCTTACCTTCTCATGCAGTTTGAGATCGCAGGTCTTTGCTTCGGAATTTCGGCTTTCCTGAGCAAGTCGGGCCTTGGTATAGGAATCGGAATCGCATCCATGTTCTATTTCCTTAACATCGTTGCCAACATCTCTGATGATGCGAAAAGCCTTAAGTACATCACACCTTTCGGTTACACAGAAAGCTCTGACATCATTAACGATAAAGCTCTCAACACTTCGTATATCATCCCAGGCATGATCATCATGGTCATCGGCATCGTCGCTGCTTTCGTATATTACCGTAAGAAAGACATTAAGTCCTGACATATTGCAAGCGAAATAACATAGTGCTATTATTTCCGACAATATCGAAAGGCAGGTGAGAAAATGAAATTACTACTATTCGATCTTGACGGAACACTTCTTAAGTCAGACAAGACGATATCTAAGCGCACAGCAGATGCGATCAACAAGATCAGGAGCAGAGGCTACACGATCGGTATCTCCACTTCAAGAAGTGAAAGCAACAGCCTGAAGTTTACTGACAAACTTAACCCTGACATCATAATCTCGAGCGGCGGAGCAATGGTAAGTTGCAATGGCAAGATAATTGTCTTAGAGGAGTTCGACGGACAAAGAACCAAAGAAATAATTAGTAAAGCTCGCGAGATCTGCGGAGACCTTAATATCACTGTAGACACAGCAGGAGAAGATGCAGAATTCTACCGTAATTTCATCCCTCCTCAAGACGAACTTGAAAAGAGCTGGGGACAAAGTATCGACACTGACTTCAACGATTTTGAAAAAGCTTCACTAAAGATCTGCTTCGAGATCCAAGACGAGGATAAGGCAGAAGAACTAAGGCGCGCCCTACCCGACTGTGATTTCATTCATTTCACCGACGGTGACTGGTATAAAGCAACCAAATCAGGCATCACCAAAGAAACTGCGATCACTAAACTTTGTGATCACCTCAACATCGACATAAACGATGTAACTGCATTCGGCGATGACCTTGCTGACATAGGGATGCTTAAGTTATGCGGAACAGGAGTCGCGATGGGTAACGCTCTTCAGGAAGTAAAAGATAAGGCTGATATAACGATCGGGTCAAATGACGAAGACGGTATTGCAGATTATCTGGAGACAATATAAAAGAAGGTTGTTTCACAAATGTGAGACAACCTTCTTTGTATTTACCCTTATTGATCAGAGTGGATGGAACTCGCCTTCCTGCGGCTCAGTCTCATCTGGGATCTGAACTGAAGTTTCAATCGTACCTTGAAGTTTGATGATCTCCAATTCAGGTGCATAATATTCGTTCTTGATTTTCATAGGTCCTCCTAATAGATTAGTTTGTCCAAAGTTCTCCGCCGTATGCATCTTTAAGAGAATACATATAGATCATTAACGACTTGGAAAGATCCTTCATTTTTGCAGATGATTTATCTGAATAATAGGTCTGATACAGATAAGCATAAAGCGATCCATAACATTCAACACAATTCGATCTAATATCTTCACAATCTTTTGGATAAGCCGTTACTACTGTGCTATCTGACATTCCCAATGAACTGAAAGGAATCTTTATCACATAGTAAGAGCCTGATCTAGTTGCTTTGTATTCTTCACTGTTGTATCCAACGAAAACAGGAGTTACACCCTCATCAGCCAGGAAGTAAAACTTCAATACCGGTTTACTACCAAACAAAGCACTGACACCTGCAACCTTTATGGAATCAGTATAAGAATAAATATTGAATGTACTGTTACTTGTACCTTGATAAATATTCTCTATTTCAAATGCATCAAGCTTAGCCTTGACATCAGTATGCTTTGTATCAAGAATACTGTCAGCAAGATCATCTGTCCTGAAACCAAAATACTTCTGAGAAGCTGAACCGTATCTTATAAGAGCAGCTGTACGCTGATAATTTCTATAGTTGTAGCTTACAGGATGAGAAAGAATAGCGTCTGCATAGTCCTGAACAGTAAAGTCTTTGTACGTTAAAACCTGATTATTGTCATATGAAAGATCGAACTGAAGTGGAACAGTCATATCTGTAGGATCGATCGGGAATGTAAATGTGATCAGGTCACGATCCCTTACTATGCTGTCGTTAGAACAAATCAACTCACCGTCAAAAGCATAGAATTTTTCGTTTCCATAAGCTGAAAGCCTGGCATCCCACTTGAGTGAATCAGCATACTCTCCTTCAGGAACATAAACATACATCTTGATACCGATCTGAGTGCTATCAAGAACAAGAGACATTCCTTCGATCAAGATAGAGTCTGTAGATTTCTCAATTACTCTGATCGATGAATATGTATAGTCCTTGTAATCGTCAAGATACAATTTGTAGCTTGGATCATCACAAGTTATCCTGTCATCGATATTGATATTTTTATCAAAACCCTGACTTGCAATAACAAATCTATCTCCGTTAGTATAAGAGCTTGCAGATATACCTAGTTTGGTATCCGTACCTATTCCGTAACGAATATAAACTGCATCGTTCACTTCTCTAAACTTGAAATATATATTACTAGGTGCTCCATTACTAAAGTTAGCAGATACTTGAACTCCGGCAGCGCTCCATATATCACATGCGTACTCCTTGATTCCGTAAGCGCCGCAATAAATTCCGCCACCGCCGTTAGCTGCAATACAACTGTTTCCGTAGATCGCTGTGTTTCCTGAATAGAAAAAGCAAGTACCATTGCTTCCTTCAAGACATATCGCACCACCCAGACTTTGAGCTGTATTATTCTTTATCTCGTTATTTCCGAGCTGAACTTTACCTGTGGAGTATACTGCTCCGCCTTTGTCGGCAAAACACGTATCTATGCTCAAGCCTGTCAGATTCATATCTGTTCCGTCTCCGGAAAAAACTGCTCCGCCATATTCTGAAGAAAAATTCGAAATAGATACTTCCATGAAATACAGATCACCATTTGCCTTACAAGTAATAGCTCTGTTTCCGTTAACATTATAAGAAGTCGCATTTCCCTGTATCAAAAGGTGCGTCATATCACAACGGCCTGCATCAACAAGGAACATAGGTGCTCCATTTGATTTTATTACACCATTTGTGAAATAAACCCAACCATCACAGGTTACATCGGCTGTTGCATCGCAAAAATATGAAGTCTGATCAGTATAATCGATCGTAAAAGAGTTCAGATTAAAAGCTATCCTCTTAGCAGTTGTATCAAACTTTGTTCCGGAAGTAACTGTAACATCTGATCCCAGCATGTAAAGAATCTCTTCTGTCTCATCTTCTGAAACAGTCGGCAGACCGCCTCTGAAATCATTATTGATCATCTCTTGAGTCAGCAATCTATAAGAAAGAGTATCCGACTCCTTATACACATACCAACCGTCATCCTGCAGATAGAAAGTCTTTCCGTTTACTTCGATCGAAGCAGGCTGTTCTCCGTCAGCGAGGACCTTGTTGGTTGGAAGAATAAGGATCAATCCCAACAAAGCGATCATTAAAGCTATAGGGATAAAAACTGATTTTGACAGTTTGACAGATCTCGTATTCATAAAACCCTCCAAAATTCATCAAACTTAAAATTATTCCAAACGCATCAAATTGATTTTATCATATGATGTCTCAAAAAAGGAAAGTAAAATATAAAATACGAATGGTATAATCTGTTTATTAAGGAGAAATGCCTATGTCTCTTTTCAAGAAAAAACCAAGACCAGAAGTTCCTTTTGATCCAGAGAAGCAGTATGCCGTGATCAAAAGTTCGATATGCACGGGCGAGAAGGTCGCCGGTTTTAAGAATAAGGAAGACGGCAGGTTCACTGATGTCATGCTCATAAGAACACCTGAGGATGAGAAGGTTTTCGAAGAGATGTATGGGCTGACTGATGTTAAGACTGAATACTGAAGGAGTTAGTTATGATACTTACAAAAGAAGAACTTAAGAAGATATACTTCGGTGCATATGAATTCGAGGAAGTAGAGGACGGATACCTCAGGGCTTACCAGTACAGCAAGCCTCAGATGGAATACTTCAAGGGTGCGATGGATTTCTGGTATGAAAGATGCGATGCTACAACCGCGAAAACACTGGAGTTCATTACGGATGCAAACGAAGTGTCATTCGATTATAAGATCGTGTGGAAGGGTTCGGAGGATTCTTTCGAGCTCATGGTCGACGGACTTATCACCAAGATCGTTTACGTGAAGGACATGAAGGACGAAGGAACACTTAAGTTCGAGCTTCCTGAAGGAAAGCACAATGTCGTTATCTATCTTGCTGCTGATGCGACAGTCATCATCAAGAACTTCACTATCGATTCTGACTTCACAGTTCCTACCAAGAACGAGAAGGTCCTTTGGCTTGGAGATTCCATTACTCAGGGCTATGGTCCTCTGAGATCAGCTGAGACTTATGTAAGTATTGCTAACAGGATCCTCAACTATGACATTATCAATCAGGGTATCGGTGGATATGTCTATGACAAGAAGTCGCTCATGAAGATGCCTGGATATAATCCTGACAAGATCATCGTTGCTCTTGGAACAAACCAGTACGGTGACGGCGACATGAGCATTATCGAAGAATACTATGAAACACTCATCGGTATCTATGGAAATGATATCCCGATCCTTTGTATCTCACCTATTTGGAGAGGCGATCATCTCGATGAGCTGCCTGTTCTTATGAATTTCTGCGAAGGCGTTAAGAAGATCGCAGGAAGCTATAAGAACGTTACTGTCATCGACGGTATGACGCTTGTTCCTCACCTTATGGAATACTATCTTGATGGTCTTCACCCGAACTGCCTTGGAACTGAGGTCTACGGCAGAAATCTCGTAGAAGAGATCAGAAAGATCGGCTTCTAAGAATCGGAGGAATTGTTATGGTTCTTGCTATTGATATTGGAAATACCTATATACTTTTCGGATGCTTCGAAGACAGAAAGATCCTCTTCAGAGAGATCCTCTCGACGAACACTTCCAGCACTGATCTTGAGTATGCTGCGCTTCTTAAGTCTGCACTCGAGTTCAACAAGTTAAGTCTCGAAAAAGTTGAGGGCGCCATAATATCATCCGTTGTTCCATCAATTACAGAAACGATCAAGAAGGCTATCGGAAGACTTGCGACAGTATCGACACTCGTTGTGGGTCCTGGCGTTAAGACCGGTCTTAAGATAAAGATCGATAATCCTGCTCAGCTTGGAAGCGACCTCGTTATCTCCGCTATAGCAGGCATCCAGGAATACGGTGTTCCTCAGATCAATATCTATATGGGAACTGCTACCGCTTTCTCACTCATCGATAAAGATAAGAATTTCATTGGAACATCTATCGGCGCAGGAATCGGTATTGCAGCTGAAGCGCTGAGCAATAAGACTTCGCAGCTTCCTAATGTTGCTTTCGAACTGCCTAAGAAGGTCATCGGAACAAATACCATAGACAGCATGAAGAGCGGCCTGATGTATCAGAACGCCGCTCTCATAGATGGTATGATAGACCGCATTGAAGAAGAATACGGAGAGAAGTGTACGGTTACGATCACGGGTAGGTACGCTTCCGTTATCACTCCTCTTTGTCACCATGATATGATCTGTGACACCGATCTTCTTCTTAAGGGTCTAATAGAGGTATATCACAAGAATCAGCCTGTTAAGAGAGGCTGATCTCTGCTTCGTTATCATCTTCGATCTTAAGAGCTGAAGATGAGCCTTCGAAGCTGATCTCATAATCACCCTTAAATGCATCGACATTTACATAACCGTTCTCGTCTGTTGTAACGGTTACGTCAGTCCACCATTCTTCTCTTACAAGCTTCTTGAGCATCTTGTAGGATGGCTTTAAGCTGTTATCGAGACGAATATATCCGCTTGGTGCCTTAAGCCATGCACCGTCTCTGTAATCCCATGTGGTGATAGCTTCTACAAGAGGATGTGAGAAAAGGATACGATACATCTCTTCGATCTCACGTGCCTGACGCTCTTCACCTTCCGGTGTACTCGGCCACTCGTCGACCTGCCAGTCGTTAAGGTCAACAATATGAGGAGGCATTATCTCACCTGAGATCAAAGTATTCTCAGTAAAGTGGATCGGAAGACCGAAAGATGAGAAACGGTCGAGGACTTCCTCGAGCTTCTCCCTGCCCCAATATCCCTGATGCTGATGTGACTGGATACCAATAGCTGTGATCGGCACACCTGCATTAAGACAGCCGTCAATAAGGATCTCATAGTTTGTTGAAGTATTGAAATCATTAAGAAGGAGCACTGCATCCGGATTACACTCATGTGCCTTATCGAAAACAGTCTTGATCATCTTGACTCTTCCGAGCTCCTTACAGACTCTCGTCATAGCGTTATCGTACTTATCGAAGATAGGCATGATGACTACTTCGTTGATGACATCCCACATGTCGATAACACCCTTAAAACCATTAACTTCTCTCTCGATCCTCTCGAGTTGCTTACGAAGAATGGTCTCGTTATCGTACTTCATGAGCCAGTCAGCACATACAGTATGCCAGCACAAAGGATGTCCTTTGACCTTAACGTTGTGATCCTGAAGGTACTTCGCCGTCTTCATGAGAGAATCCTTGTTAGGCTCACCTTCGTTAGGCTCGTAGCGGCCCCAGTAGAACGGAAGTGTTCCGTAGTTAAAAATGTCGAGCCAGGATTCCGTAATGACCTTATGCTCTTCAGAACCGTCTACCACATACGGAATAAAATCGAATGCGCCGCAGCCGAATAAGAAACTGTGATTTGTCTGCTTTACGCGGATTGTCTTGCCTGCTAAAGGATTGCCGTTATTATCATTAACCTTGATCCTCTTAGTTACTTTTCTGTGTGAAATATCCATGGAGATCCGCCTTTCTAAATCGTATTATTAACACGATTGTAGCATCTACACAGAGAGTAAACTTCTTATATTTCGAAGAATATTTCTTTAGTTTTTGTCATCCGCGAAGCTGGGCTTCCACATGCTCCTTTATGCGATCAGGGATCTGATACTTAGGATCATATAAAACACCCCTGATCTTCGCCGCCTCATCAACATCAGTCAGGCTATACATCGCCTTATGCCTGAAGTGCCTTCGAACGACACCCCTAACCTTATCATCCTCGTAGGAATAGAGCATAAGGATATATCTCAGCCTGTCCCAATACGTCTCACGTATAAGAAGACATGCAGCTCTTTCCCTGAATTCTTCTTCCTTTGCCTGCTCGAAAAAGTTATACACGTTTTCGGCACCTAATCTGATGTGATAAGCCAGGATCTCACGGTACGCCTGAATGCTTATCGCCTTACGTGGATCATTCAGATATGTCCAGAAGATATCCTTCGCCTTCTCTTCCATGATAAGACCGAGAGCATGAAGCGCACACTTAACTGTCGTCTCGCTGCCTGAATCAAGATAGGACTTAATGAGATCGATATCATCCTCATTCTGGCACTCGCCGATGCCAAGGATGCACACGTTACTATAATGCGTATCAAGTCTAGACTTATAGTATTCCCTGACGTCGATATCCGTATGCTTACGAAGGATATAGCGGGAAGCTTCCCTGATGCTCGCAGATCTCGACAGGAGTTCATTATCGAGTCCCTCCCAGGAATCACCGAGGAGCTTATACTTCTGCTCTATCGCGATCCTTCTGATAAGGGTGCTTCTGTGATCGATATACTGCTCGACTTCTGCCATCGTGAGGTCGTACCCTTCCATGAAGAAAGTCATGATATAGCGCTGACACTGCCCGTTCTTTTCGAAAATGAGGATATTCTTGACCTCATCTTTGGTAAGGAGCTTACGCTCCATCATAAGATAATAGAACAGCCTTCTAGTGTCGCTGTCGAACTTACCGATGACTGATCTGCCGAAGAAACTGACCTGCTCCCTGAGCTCTTTCATGAGATGATCCTTGAAGGCTTTAACCGCTGAATCATTCTTCCTGTAACCGCGATCGATCTTAGCCAGGTACGGAATGCATGAGATCATCTCATCAGCACTCATGCGGGGGATCAACATATTCTGCGCAGTCTCACGAACTACATGTGCCCAGTCGTTAAATCTTAAGATGATGAATCTTACAGAGCCAGGATCACCCTCCAGCTCGCAGATACAACGCGCTCTGAAATAGCCGCTTTGATGAAATGTCCCAAGTCTTAAACACCAGATATATTCTTCAAATGGGAGGAACTTCTTCCATCTCTCAATGATCCCTGATGCATTGGACATATAAAACCTGGAACCTGACTCTTTACGGAAATTATCGTTTATCCTGATGATGCCGTGATGATCAAGTCCCTGCATATATCTCGAAAGGGCAGCAGCTAGTTTCTTAATGATCACTTCGTTTTCGCTTGCCAGTTCCTGATAGAGCACCGGAAGAATGTCCTCATTACCATTTTCCAGCGCGTCAATTGCCTGATCAAGTTTCAACAACTCTTCATTATCAGGTTCTGCATCTTTACCTTTCGATCTGAAAAAACCAAACATTCATATACCATCCGCATCAATTGAATAATGAAAGTATATCACGTTTAGGATTATTTGACTTCATACATGATCTTCAGGCGCTGAGCTTCATTACTTTCGAATCCGAACTTCTCATAGAACGGGATCTTATCAGGCATAGCACACAGTTCCACGAAGATCCCGGTTCCCTTGATGCCATTATCATCAACAAACTTAAGAAGTTCATCGATCATCATCCTGCCGATACCCTTGCCCTGATATTCAGGTTCTACAATAACATCCTTAATGTAATAGCAAAGTCCCTTGTCGCCTATCATCCTGGACATGGCGATTATCTTGTCCCCATCGAAAACAGATACCCTGAACAGTGTATTATCCATAGCCAGCTTAGTCTGTTCAAGTGATGGTCCGTCACCCCATACAGATTCCCAAAGTTCAATAAACTCTTCAGCCTTCAGCTCATTATGTTTTATCGTATATTCACTCATCTGTATCACCTTTATCTTAAAGCTTCACTTGGCCTTTTCGATACCTTCCGAAAAACTTGCCATCGTCGACATATTTCTCCGTCTCAGAAACCCACATTGGGAATTCGCCTTTTTGAATTATCGTCTGACCATTGAGCATTCCAGTGTGAAACGAGATATGCCTGAACTGCCTTAAGATCAATTCCATTCTCGTGTATCTGCTACCTTCCGGCTTCTCGTATAACATCTCATCTGTGAGCGAATCAAGGTAGTCATAAGTCTTCTTCTCGATCTCATCAAGATACTTCAAGAGATCCTCATCAGACAAGACCACATCACAAGGCTTCTCAGGATTATCCAGTCCTTCTTTATGAAACGCAGGTTCCTCATACACAAAAGGATTAATGAACCACTTGTCAGCAGAATGAAGCGCATGATATACCCATCTCCAGCACGGTGCGCCATAGCAGATCGCGTCTCTGTCATACGTCATGATCGATGATCGGATATTCAGAAAATTCGGTTCGACTGTTTGTCTGATTACCTTACAAAGCTCGTTCATTTCACTATTCTCCTGCCTCCGAAAGCATGGATCGTTCTCGTTCCCTTCTTTACCCTTCCGTGATGCGGTGTTCCCTTTGGCACGAGCAGCTCATCACCTCTGTGAAGCACATGCTCTACTCCGTCGAAGATCTCAACATACTCACCATCAACACAGACAACATATTCATCAAACTCGTGAACGTTCTCCTTGGAATCGCGGTCTGAATAATAAGTCCAGAAACAGATCTGACTGCCGTCCGCGCCCTCATAGTAATATCCGTCGATATCTTGGGTATTTTGCTGACTGCTGTCGATATGATTAAGCTCAGTTCTCATAAACTCCGGAAAATCAGATAACATCATGGCAATAACCTTCTTCGTGTTTTTTATAATTATATTATTATGTTCATTCGAAAAACACTCGGAATTTACCGCATATCAATAACGATCTTACACGGTTTAGGAATATAGTTATCAAATCAAAATCAAAACTATTAGAATGTTATATTTCAGTAGAGGATATCCATCTTTTCCCTGTTCTCATTGAACCAACCTTCAAGTGCATCGTCAGACGAGTATTCCTTGGAGAATGATCTTTCCAGCAGGCGATCTCTGAAATCAGCTCTATCCTCAACTTCCATAGCGAAGACGAACTCCGTCTGGAAATTGGTCTCATCTTTTATAACGAGCCTTATCTTAAACCTGTCAAATTCAAATGCTTCCTCACCTTCGTACTCGCTTATATATGTCGGATCATAAGGTACGCCTTCTCGTGCCAGAGCGTATTCCAGGAATGGCAGATCTGTCAGGTTATAAAGCGCGAACCTGTTGATGGTCGACAGTTTAAATATATCCTTACCGGGGAAGATCAGAAAGCAATCCGTGACAATAACCATCTCTTCGAATGGAGCATTCTCAACAAGATAAGCATGAACGTCGCCTGAAAGTTCTTCAAGAAGTCGATCCTTGCCGAACTCATTTATCCTTGTCTCGAAATAGCTCTCCTTCTCTTTATGTTTTCGAGAAAAAAGCTTGTGGAGGAGGCCTTCATCTTCCTCATCAGTATCGTAGTCATACCTTTCCTTCGGAACGTATAAGACTCTGTCTATGTCGAGGTCCTTGATCTTCATAATAGATTCCTCCTAAGCCACTTTGCTACGCCATCTTCATCATTTGACAAAGTAATATCATCTGCTGTTCTTAACACCTCAGGGACGGCGTTAGCGACTGCTACTCCCTTGCCGCACATCCTGAGCATCTCGATATCATTATCATCATCGCCGAAAGCAACGATGTCTTCTTTACGAATACCGCTAAGCCTGATCATTTCTTCTATCGCGGTGATCTTACCTGAACCTTTTGGAAGAAAAGAATACCACTTCTCACCTCTGTAGCACTGAAGCTTACATCCGATCTTAGAAGCAATATCACGTGCGATATTCTCGTCAGGAAGCTCCGCGACGATCTTATTACCCTTTACACCCAGAGGCATCGAATAATCATAATAGACAGCCTTATGAAGTTTCTCTGATTCAGCAATATGCTTGCTGTTCCAATAAACAGTCTTACCGTGAGCCACAGTGATCTCAGCTTCAGGAACAACATTCAGGATACTTCTAACGATAAGATCAGTATCGCTCTCACTGAATTCAGAAGAATAAATGCATCCGTCTTTGGAATGGATAAGCGTGCCGTCAGTCGTGATCTCGTAATCAGGCTTCAACTGATCGATATATCTCTCGGCACCGATCCAGTATCTGGCTGTCGCGATAGCGAAAATGATTCCCTTCGAACGACACTCATCTATCGTATCTATGGTGTTATCCGATATGCTTCCGTCCTGTCTCAGAAGCGTATGATCAAGATCAGTAAGTATCATCTTCATAAGCAGTTTCTGTTTCCTCAATATCTTCTCTTTTTTGTTTTAGATTATATCACTTCAATATATTTAACCGAAACGTAATGGCATCCGTTTTCGAGCCATAATATAATTTACTTACGGAAGAGACGAAATGGAGAAAACTATGAAAAGATCTAAATTCATTGCATGTTTGATCGGTATCTCAATGGTGTTTTCGATATGTTCATGTGATAAGGAAACAGAGAAAACAGAAGCAGATCTTACCGAAGATACTACGATCGAGAATTCCGTTGCTGAGACGGAAACTGATGAGACAGATGAATACGAAAATGAAGAAGTTCAGGAGCCGGAGAGCGTCAGATTAGCTTTCGACGAGCCTTTACTCGGATTTGACGGTTGCTACGCAGAAGGCGGCGAGATGTATGATGATTTTTACTACTGGACCTTCTATAACAGTGACGGAGAGATGATCGGCTCCCAATTCGGTTTCGGATATAAAATTCCGGAGTACTATCTTCTGGACTATGATGGTGACGGAACAGAAGAACTCATCTGCCCTGTTCAGTATGGCGCTGACCTTGCTGTGCGCGTTTTGATCTATCGTAATAACAACGGCACCATTGAGGAGTGCAGCCTGGACGAGAGGTCGATAGAGAATCGACTCGGAGAAAGCCTTTATGTCCAGAACTACAGCGTGACCTATGACCAGGAAAAGCAGCTTATCATGTTTAGTTTTAACGACGATCTTAATTACGAATCTTTCCCACTTAAGATGGATGACTTCATTTTCTACAGCATCGATTCTATAGGATATGACCTTTTCGAGCCTGAATTCGAGGGATGGAAAACTGAAACAGTATTTTTAAGTAAGGAACCATTGTTAGGTCAGGAGAATTGGTATTGTGAGAAAACATATGACGGCTACGGATACACTTACTGGGATTTCTATACAGAAGACGGTACTCTATTCGCGAAGCAGTTCGGTGACATAAGCGAAGATAAACCTCTCATCTACACGCAGGATCTGAACGGCGACGGCAACGATGAACTCATCAGCAAATGCTATTACAGGGACAGTGGAGAAACACACTATTTCGTATATAAGAACGACCACGGCGTGATAAAAGGCGGCTATCTGCAACCCGATCAGGTCAGTGATATTGTTGGATCATACAGCGAACCTTCAACCTGGGATTACTATGAAGATTATGATAAGAGAAACGGCAAGATCGTGATCTTTTACTTCGAATACGATAAGTACTTCGATGTAACGATCGATGACTTCACCTTTGTAGATGGCGACCCGACGATCTACTTCGGATCATAATATTCTCATCAAGATTTGATCGCCCAGAAGCCTGCCTGCAGATAGGACGTCCATAATACATCGACTGAACTGAAACCTGCTTCGCGGAGCAATCTTATGTGTTCTTCAATAGTGATCGGGAAAACCTCAACGCCTCTTCTGTCTATGTGCATCTTAACGACATCAGGATCCTTCAGATGATCTGACAAGAACGTCTCCCATCTTTTAAGGGCGATCTTATCACTTTCATCCGTCGTCATCCTGATGTTTTCGAAAGAAATAAATACGCCATTGTTCTTTAATGAGCGAAAACAATTCTCAACTGCTGTCTTTCGTTCATCAGCCTTCAGATAATGATGACTTTGAACTGCTGTGACAACATCAAACTCAGAATCGAATGTCATGTTCTGCGACGGGATATTGAATACCCTGATGTCGCGTCCCTGAAGTTTGTTCTTGGCTATTTCGAGCATCTTCTCTGACGGATCACACAAAGTGAAACTGACGTCATCTCTGTATTCGAAAACCCTGCTTGCAAGCGTGCCTGTTCCACATCCTGTATCAAGCCATTCTATATCCTTTATTCCCATAGCCTTCACAAGATCGATTATCTGATAATGGTATTCACGATAATACGGAAGTGTTGATACTATGTTTTATCGTAAACAGTTGAATTGTATGCTGATTTATTGTCTTTAATAAACTGTTCTCTGTCCGATTCTCTTAAAGGTTCTAATGAAACTTTTGCCACGGTTAATTACCTTAATATCTTTATATCTTCAATTAGTTATTGTATCACATCTCTCCGAACGAAAAGACTACGAACGGACAATCCGGCAGGAAATAATCCAAGCAATACTTTCTACAGTCATCGAACCGTAATGTTCCTGAACATCTTGAATCGGAAATTCCGGTTGAGTTTTGTATTCATAAACTGCGTAAGCACCCGCTGCCAATCTGTTTCCTCCTATAGTATCAATAAACGATTGTGCCGGCAGACACTCTATTTAGGAATTACTAATCTTGCAGAGATGAATGTTAATAAAGCTATCAGAACAATAAAGATATCACTCACGATTATAATAAAGAAAATTTCCGACCTGCGCTCTAGGATTGCATTACGGACTCGATCTTTTAAAGTTGGAGGAGAAAAACCAAGGGCTGTCAGCACTTCCTCACTCACTGTCTCACACCTCGGGCATTTGGGTTCTGTCGAATTAAGCTTAGAAAAAACTTCCATGCCTATGATAAAAAGATCTGTGATCAATATCAACAGAATTACGTTTCTCCAAAAGATCTTGAATTTTCTCAGATTATTCATTTAAACCACCTCATCAGATTGATGATCTGACTTCTTCAGGAAGGTCTTCATACGCTATAGATTCTATCGGCGCGCCATAATGAGTCTGAACATCCTGAGCAGCAGGTTCCCGGTGATTATATTCATAAACTGCGTATGCCCATGCCCCTGCTGCACCCGCTGCCGCCAATGCGAACGCCGTAGCGATCAATGCTGTCTTTGTAGTCTTTTTCATATCGCCCCTCCTTGGTATCAATAACCGAATTTACTATAATATGCTTCTGCTGCATCATAGAGCGAATCATACTCGAACGGGATCCTTATTTCACCTTTATAGTCGATCACACCGCACTTTCCGTCGAAATCTTCCACGCCGTAGATGAGATCTTCAGTTTCACCATCATATAAGTAGATATCCTTGTAGATCGGCTCGATTATGACGTTCAGGTCACTGTCGATCACGCCTTTTTTCGAAAAGCGATCAACACAATAGATCTGCTGGCCATAGTAATTATACGAATAAGGATCACCATAGAAACCTTCTATAGGGCCTTTGACAACATTCTCGTCAGTGTCGATGATCTCGATATAGAATTCATCATCCTTTTCGATCATTACCATAAAGAGATCAGGACCCACATAGACTATGTTCGAATAATTAGTGCTTAAGACTTCATTGTAGTTCTCATCAAGGATCCCATTACCGTCTTCATTCCATACGCGATAATATAGCGGGATACCTCTTCCTTCAAGGACCAGTATGCCAGTATAGACAGGAGGAAGGATTATGTTCATATCAGCGTCAACAACACCGAATTTATTTCCAAGCTTGAACTGACCGCCGTTATATTCCGTGAAAGGCCTGTCATTTACGATCAGTTCATCAATATCATCATCCAATTTTAAGATGCACCTGCAAACGCCATGATTCGGATAGAAGCCGAAAGACTCATGATCACTGGTCTCATATGACACACTCACTTTGAGCTTTCCGTTGGAGGAACTTTTCTTGATATCAGTTACTTCATCAAGGACCGATGTATAACTGTCGTAAGTAAAATAGAAGAGCACATAAGACTTCTTATTGTGATCCACTTTGATATACTCATCGGCACCAAGCAAGTCGAAATAGAACAAAAGATCCTCATCATTTTTCAACTCACTGTACTTCCTGTATGTAGCTGACTGGTTCAACTTATCGGCATAGCGAAAGATCGTGTCATCGCTTAGCACTTCTGTATTCTTTTCAATTGAATATCCTCTTCTTATCGAAAACTCTTTCCCATCACAAGATGCAAGCAAGAGACAAGCGATAAGCAACGCTCCTATGATCTTTCTCATCTTAGTTTCCTCCGTTCTTACCTCTATAGACAGAAAAAACGAAGGAACGTTACAACGTTTTATAAAGTGATCACAAGATGTTCATCAGCGACGTCATTATAGACTTTGCAGTTTCCTTTGCTCACGTCATATACATGAACGATATCAGACAGAACATCGCCACCTTCAAACTCTGAGATGATGTCCGGCATCGCTTCAAGTTTCTCCGGATGGAAGTGTATTGTTTTCGAGTCGTGGAAGATAGCAGTATAGAGTATCTGAGCCTCAACTAGATCCTGGAAGATGTGACTTCCGTATGAAAGCTCAGGGTTATACCCTGCCCTCGACTCCTCCGTCTCACAGATTATCTCGAAGGCGCTGATATCCGAAAAAGCCGTAGGAACTCCAAGTTCCGGCGAAGTAGTACCGACGCGACCCGGAACGATAAGCATCATGTGCTTATTCAGATCCCTGTAATGCCAGTTGAGCTTACCGATGAGCTTAGCGACCTCAGGCTTATCCTTGTACGGCATGTTGTAATACTTAACAGGATCTACATAAACGATGATATCTAGTTCTCCAGTCTTCGACATACCCATTGACGCACCTTTGCTTTCCAGCATGATGCTGTCCTCAGGAATGTCAGTCGGGATGATCGTTCCGCCTGAAGTCTTCTGGATCTGGAGCGGACGGCACTGCAGAAGGTCGATAGAATAATCACCATTCTCTGACAGGTTGATTGTAAACTCAGTATCGACAGGATAATCATATTCGTCCTGAATGCACCTTAACATCCTCTTCATCTGTTCCATGAGCTGCTTATTCATGACAAGTCCCTTACACGAGATGAACTTGATCTCGCGTGGCCTTCCCATTTCTCTGAGCCTTCGTTCGGCATCACTGTCGTGTTCGAGCAAGATCCTCTCGAGATATTTCGGAACATCAGCCTGAAGCTTATCGTATGGAAGTTTCTCAAGTTCATGAGAGACCATGTTGATTACTTCTGCCTTGCCCTGTGAGAACTTATGCTTATCTGCTGAAGAAGAATAGGATGTCCTCTCAGGCGCATCGAGATTGACGATCCTCGGATATGAACCTTCGGTCCTGTCAACAGCGGATGTTCCAAGACCCATGACAAGCCTTAACATTCCTTCGGCCGGATCTATGTCTTTCATTATGCGATAAGGACTATAGGAATAGCCGACACCTGCTGCGCACGGCATATAGTACTGACCATAGTAGGAACCAGAAACACGCTGGATAAGGAGAGCCATCTGCTCGTCGCGTTTATCAAGTCCCCTTCTTTTTCGATAATCAAGAGCAGACAGACTCATGGAACTCGCGTAAACTGTCTTGATAGCATTCTCGAATTCAAGAAGTCGCTCCTCCGGCGTTCCTCTGTTGGCACAGAACACAGATTCGTATTTTCCGGCGAAAGCATTACCGAAGCCGTCTTCGAGGATACTGCTCGACCTGATGATATAAGGATCCTGACCATAATACTCGATGATCCTGACGAACTGCTCGCGCATAACTGATGAGAAAGTTCCTTCCATGATCTTCTCAGCAAACTCACTTGCAAGGGTGAAATAACCTTCATCAGTACGTTGCTTAATTCGAATATCCCAAAGATTGTTATCGACGATGTATGTATAGTAAAGGTCCGAACCAACATAGAACGAGTCATGCGGCTCGAGGTAATCAGCGATATCAGGCTCCCTATTCCTTATGATCGATCTAGCCAGGAGCATACCACAGGACTTGCCTCCGATCATGCCTGTTCCGATCATATGATCTCTTACCGCGAAATAATCCTCAGCAGTGAAATTCTTCTTGACCATTTCACGCATCTTCTCGTCGCGGGTCATCATGATGTTACACATCCTGCTCATGTTCTCGGTTATATCAATGCCGCTGTCATGAAGTACCTTAGTCTGATTGAAAAATCTATCCCACGAATCCGAATATTGTTCCTGTGATGAACGCTGAGCCTGTCCCAAGGCCTGATAGAATCTGCTGGATCTTACACCGTCCAGGATCGGTTGGAACTTACCTGTGTCCGGCTCATATGTGTGCGGAAGGAACATCGTATCGGAATTTCTGTTCCACACTTTCTCAGGACGCACATAGACATTCCTGCTGTCTGAATAAACGTCGATGAAAAGCTGCGTAGTATCAAGGATCTTGTTGATCGCATGAACGGAATGCTTACCTCTTATGATCGGGAAAAATGCGACAGTGTCGAGGATAAAAAGGAACGGACAAGTGACCCTGAAGAAGTTACCCATCATGAGGTCTGTCGCCCACGCTGTCTGAAGTTCAGAGAGGCAATCGAATACGTAGAATGCGTCGAAACCCTCTTTTTCGATGACATTATGTATATCGACTGTGAATGTCTCGAATCTGTGTGAAAGCGCTATCGGAACTATCTTTACTTCAGGACGGTCTTCGATCAAAGGCTCATGGCTCGCGAACCTGAAATAGATGATGTTGCGCTTGTCCTTTATCGCCTGCTCGACATAAGGTTCCATGAAGAGCTTGAACTGGTCAAGATCAGTCACACGCCAAACAACGTTGTCGCCAAGTCTTATGTTGTCGAATGCTTGATCCATCTCCGGAATGCCGCTTAGTATCCTGTCAAATGCCGCCATGGTAGCCTCCTTATACAAATAAAAAAGGCGCTTCATCCAGAAGGATGAAACGCCGTTGTCTCAGTCTTTATATGTTCAGATTACTCTCAAACGGACCGAATGTCAATTTAGTATGTCATTTGCCGAGATACTCACGGATCTTCTTAAAGATGTGCTCCTTGTTCGGCGGCAGATTGTCAGGCAGCTCATCTATCGCGAAAAATCTCTGCTCTGCTACCTCTTCCTCCTGAGGCTTCATCTCACCGCTATAGTCGGAACAGATAAAGAGTATTCCGGCTCCATAGAACCTGCCGGATAATCCCAGAATCCGTTATCTGTTCTCTTACCGAGAAGGATCTCACCTTTCTCATTAACGATGATCGCTCCTGCGCTTGCCATTATTATCGGCTCGTGGCCTATCTTCTTACGAAGATCCAATACGTATCCCATAGTTTCACCTTTTCTTGGCAACGATCAAGAATCTGTGGATCGTGCCAATTATTTCACCGTCTCTTTCGATCACTTCCTGCATCTGAAGCAATCGGTCAAGACATCTATCAACCGAGAAATCCGGAAATTCCCATTCGATGACTCTCGCGAACCAAACGAATGCTCCCACATCGTAGAACTTTATCGGTCTATAGACCTCATCTGCCTTGATGATCTCAAATCCCGCATCTTCCATCGCCTTCTTCTGAACCGTCAGATTGTTGCCCGGAAATGGCGGAAGCGGTGCATCCTCGAAGGCCATCTCGACGAGGTCTCTGTCATTCATGTCACCCACCTGCTGAGTGACGAACATTCCTCCAGGCTTAAGGATCCTTCGTATCTCCTTCGGATCGAAATCACCGTGTCTGTCGATCATGATGTCAAACGACTCATCATCGAACGGAAGTCGCGAACAATCATTGCACTCTCTCATATCGATCCCTAGTGGACTTAGTGTCTTCTTACAAAGTTCCACATTAGGCGGATAGCCTTCAGTTGCCGAAATATTCTCATAAGGGTGTCCGAGTGTCAGGAGATACTCTCCTCCGCCCGTGTCATAATCAAGAAGCTTCATATCCTTTGTAAGATACTTCCTGACTTCCTTATCATAATCCCATGGCAGATCCTCGTCAGACGTGAACCTGCCATCAAGATGTGAGAAATCCCAACCCTTGATGTGAGCGATCTCTTCTTCTTTTTTCCAGATCTCTATTAATTCATTTTGTTTCATTTTTTGCTTTCCTTTCATAATCAAAAATCTAATACGAAAGGTGCAGTTCCTGAC
>JAGCGE010000277.1 GCA_017649745.1 Clostridiales bacterium
CTTTTAGAAAGCGCCTTCCTGTCCTTCGTCCTCAAAAGTCCGCTAATCATAACGTTGTCCATCGCACTCATGGAATCATTAAGATAATTCTGCTGGAAAACAAATCCTGAATTGGCTCTTCTGAAAAGTGCGAGCTTGTCATTTGAATAGCCAGAGATATCTTCTTCTTTAGAATCAACATAATATGTAACTGAACCAAGTGACGGTCTGTCCATTCCCGAGAGAGCATAAAGAAGTGTGCTCTTTCCTGATCCCGAGTTACCCATGATAACCGTGAAATCTCCCTTGTATATCAAAAGATTAAGATTTTTAAGAACATGCTGCTGAACAGATTCGTTAGAAAAAGTCTTGCACAGATCTTTAGCTTTCAACATAACTGTTTTTTCTGACATTTTTGATCTACCTCCGTGTTTTTCCTTATAAATCAACTATAAACTAATCAGTTTTTTAGGTCTTAACCTGATTCTTGCGCATTCCTTAACTAATCCTTAATTCGCTCTAATCAGGTAACATTTTTGCTTCATTTTGACTTATCAGGGCATTTAAAATGTCAAAATTCATATATAATATCCTTAATTCACAAAGGAAAACTCAAAAATGAATTAAGGAGTATTTTTATGTTTGACAATCATTGGAAACAGTTTATCGGCTTGTTCATGAGTATTGCTTCATTAGTAGTAACTTATGTTTCAATCTCATTCGGGATAAGTGAGGCTCGAAGTATCCCGCTATTTTTAATATTCTTAGTGATCGGTTTTATTTTCGGCATCGTCGGTCTTGTTTTTGCTATCATATCGCTCAAAAAGGCAAAAGACGAAGGAACGAGCAAAGGTAAGTCGATCGCTGGTCTTATCATCTCGATATACAGTTTGATCTCATGCGGCGCCATCGGTATCTTTATCGGTTTTGTGTTCATGCTCGTTACAGAATCGGGTGCTGCCTGACTGTTTTAAAATCTGAAAAAACGTGTATATTCTATATGTACTAATTTTTCAGGAGATCACGGAATGGTCATCGAATCACATGAGATAAACAAAAACTATGCGAAGGAATTCATCAACGTTGTATCTATGGGCATGATATTGATGAAAGATCCTCATAAATCTCTTCGAGATAATTTCGCTATCGTTCCGGGTATCATCTTCGGTTCAGTTTTCGGAGCCATAATAGCAGTTATCTTAAAGCTTAAGATCGACCACTACATTTTAGACTGCTTTATTGCCGGCATGGCGATAATATTCATACTCGCGGTCTTCTATTATCTTCGCATCTGGTCTTCTCTCAACAAAGATATAAAGAAGGAACGTAACGTCACCTACACTTTCGATGAGACAGGGATCGAATATGATGATCATAAGTCTGATAAGATCATTACCAAATGGGAATCATACGGTAGTGTGATATTTTTCGAGCACGGGATATACTTTATTCCAAACGGAAATGAAGGTGCTCTGATCGGTATTACGATCGATCATAAAGATGAGATCCTGAGTTTCCTGAAAGAAAACGAGATCGACATCGAGATATGCAAGTAAAAAAGAGTGTTTGCAATTGCAAACACTCTTTTATATTGCACGTTATTTACACTCAACGCCTTCGATCTTACAGATCCTCCAGGCTGCATATTTACCCTGTGCAGTTGCCGGTGGAAGTCCGCCTGAACCCATAAGCCACTGTCCTGCGAGGAATACGTTCTTAAGCTGCTTGATGACACCAGGAGTTGTAACAGTTTTTGTATCCTTATCAGCAACGAATGCCATATAAGCGCCCCTATATGCATTACAATGTCTTGCATATGATACAGGTGTCCAAGCATCAAGAACATGGATCTTTCCTGCTGTCTCAGGGTACTGCTTTTCGATGACCTTCTGCATAGCAAGAGCAATCTCTTTTTTCTTCTCTTCGTACTTCTCGCGGTCTTTAGCAAGTTCGAACCAGTTATCGACTTCCTTACCATACTGGAAGAGCTTCATCTGCAAGATCGTCTTTCCTTCAGGTGTGATAGTAGGATCATAATCATAGCAGATGACACCGAGATCCTTTGTCTCTCTTCCCCATACCGTGATTCCGTCACTTTCCCAGAATGATGTATCTTCAGGGATGCTTGTCTTACCGTCGATAAGGAAAGCAGCATGGAACTTACTGAATACTGAAAAATGCTCTTTATCATCGAAGCACTGCTTGAGCTTCTTAGGCATATATTCTGAAGGAAGAAGATGTGTAAATGTGTGGTTAGCATCTGTAGCGCAGATAACATAATCACCCTTAACTTCTGTGCCGTCTTCAAGAACGATACCGCTTGCGATCTTGCCTTCGATCTTAACGTTCTTTACAGGTGAATTAAGATGGAGCTTACCTCCGACTTCCTTATATCTGTTCGCGATCCTTAGTGCTGCTGCAAGAGATCCGCCCTCAGGAATATCACCGCTTCCTGAAGTACACATCGCATAAGACATGATAAACGAATAAGCCTGAGTATCCTCAGGGTGTGTGAGCATTACTGCACTCTTAAGTACAGGGCTCTTAAAGCTGTCTGCCAGGTCCTTAACGCTTACGCCCTTATAAGCCTTCTGAGCTGCAGGGATATTCTTAGCGAAATCTCCAAGCTTCATGAAATCGAAAAGGCCCATCTTATCCATCGGCTTATCGAGTGGCATTATCATATATTCTGCTCTATCAACATTCTCGAAAAACTTATCGATAGCTTCCTTATCATCAGGAGAAAGTTCGAGCATCTCACGTTTTGTTCTCTCTTTGTCTCTCCAGAAAGTTATCTCTCCGCCATGTCCCTTATATGTAAAAAACACATCCTTACTGTGCATCTTAAGGTCATCAGTCAACATTCCGATCTCATGCCAAAGATCGTTCATTGCACTTCCCTTTTTACTGCACATAAGATAGTCGATACAGTTATCAATATAGATACCTTCTCGCTTCCATCCTGAAAGCTCTCCACCAGGAACAGCATTCTTCTCGTAGATCTCTGTCTCGAATCCCGAATTCTGAAGAATGATTCCCGCAGCCATTCCGGAGATACCGCCTCCGACAATGATTACTTTTTTCATTAATAATTTCCCCCTGGTTATGATTGTGTCAATAGACACATTTGTTAGTATAACACTTTTTCGAGTAAGCATAAGAAAAGAGCCCGAGATAAACTCGAACTCTTTAACATTCAAATTAGAACTGATCAGCTTTTCCAGAAGCCATGCAGATTACAGTATGCGTAAGCAGCAAGGATCTCTACGCCTTCGATCACTGCAAAAACAGCGCGAGGCTCATCACCAGAATGAAGCTCAGCGATCTGGATGCCTGAAGTTGTCTCAAGGATAACGTGTGAGATATAGTGTTCTTCAGTCATAGGATGCTCGACTGCACCTACCAGAACAGAGATAAATCCGTCATCTTTACGGATCACCGGAACGTGCTTCTCAAGAGATGCATCTACGGTTCCAGGAACGAGTTCTTCCATCTTCTGACCGCAACACATTACAGGTACGTTCTTGTCAACGAGTTTAATGATGATATTGCCACAATGTGGACAACGATAAAGTTTAACTTCCATAAAAACCTCCGATGCAAAATAATATATACAAATTATAACACGGCTATCCGGTTTTACCTTATGCTGACAAACGCATCATATACGTCCTTCGCACCTGGTGTACTAAACGGAGCTGAAGTATTTACCTCATAATCATTAGTCTCAATAATACACAGAACATACTGTCCGTTAACGGCAGAGATCGTATATGTTCCGCGACCGTTTATGTCCTTAAAACTATCGCCGACCTTTAGATCTTTATTCGCCTTAAAGTTCGTGTTCGGCTCGAAAAGATAGTAGCTAAAATCCGTATTGGAATCCTTAACGTCGTACTTTGTTCCGTCGCCTCTTTCAAACGTTCTTCCAATACAATTATCTCCGTCATCCAAACGTCTTATCTGTTGAGGAGCCGCCTTTGTCAAGATCTCATCTACTTCATCGATAGTTAGATCCAAAAGACCGTCGTCATCTTCTTCCTCTTCGAAAACAGTTTTCTCAGTATCATCAGACGACTTCTTCACTTCTTTACTACATGAAGCCGCCATTATAGTTGAAGCAATGAGTAACATAGCTAATATCTTTTTAAGCATAGATACCTCCGAACAAATACTTTCTATAATGATTTTATCATGTAAGCAGGTATTGTTAGCTAATATGTTTTGAGTTATTCTTTTAAAACCAGATCGAAGAAATGAGAGTGTGTTATGATCCTTTATTTCAGTGCTACAGGAAATTCCAAGTTCATTGCTGAAGAACTTGCTGCAAGAACAGGAGACGAGACTTTAAACCTCCTTAAAAGGATCAAAGAAAAAGACTACTCTCCGATCGAATCACAGAAGCCTTTTGTTATCTGCGTTCCTGTATACGTATGCGAGATGCCTACGTTCATAAATGAACTGATCAAGAAGACTGAATTTAAAGGAAACAAGAATGTATACTTCGTTTTTACGAGCGGAGGATATTCAGGTATCTGCAGCACGCTTGCCAAGAGGATGGTCAGAAAGAAAGGTCTCAACTACATGGGATCAGCCGACTTCAAGATGCCGCGCAATTACATTGCCAATGACACATATCCTGAACTCTCGATCGAAGAGATAAAAGGAAGGATCGATACATCATATAAGCTCGTTCCAGAGATAGCAGAAATTATTTCCAGTGATCAAAAATTGATCAAACGTTCCAAGCATGTGTGGCTTTTCGAACTTATCATCACTCTTCCCTTCACTCCCGTATGGACGAGGATCAAGCAGGGCGTTAAGAAGTTCAGAATTGAGGACAAGTGTATCGGTTGTGGTAAATGCGAGCGTCTTTGTCCTTGTAACGTAATTAAGCTGGATGACAACAAGATCCCGCACTGGGATGCGACGATGTGCGCTCACTGTATGTCATGTATCCAAAACTGTCCGACAGAAGCGATAGAATACGGCAACATCACTCCTTCGAAAAGAAGATATACTTTCGACAGATATGATTTCAGAAAGAAAAAAGCGGAGCAATAAACTCCGCTTTCTTGTATCTCAGTTTCTTATCAGCCGGCTGTGAATGTTCCGTACACATGACCGTATGAAATGATGTTTCCTTCGTTGCCTTCAGCATCCACATCAAGACTCTGAATAAACTCAGGAAACTTATCGTTAGTTGCATCATTCATACCCTTAACTCTCTCGACAGGATTTTTCAATGCTACAACATAGATATCATATCTGTGTTCCTGACCCTCAGGCGGATAAGGTCCTACATAGAACTTCTCTGCCCAGCCCTGTGGAAGCTTTGTCTCAGTAACTTCATCAGCCTTCCAGTGCATCCAGTAAGTAGCATCAAGATCAACCATATAGATGACATAAGATGTTGCGCCTTCAACAGGCTCCCATGAAAGAGCAGGAGACTTGTTCTCACCCTTATCTGTGTTGGAGATAACATCCTTCCAAACTCCGTCAACGAGATCGTCAGACTCTAGCTCGAAAGTATCGAATCCCTTAAGCTGATCGAACTTATCAAATTCCGTAGTTTCGGTTGGCAGAGTCGTTTCTTCGCTAGTCTCTGCACTTGTCTCTGTTGTTGCTTCGGTTGTTGTCTCTTCTGTCTCTGTCGCACTTTCTTCAGTTGCTGCTGAAGTGCTTGCTGCAGTTGTCTCGATAGCCTCATACTTACAGCCTGCAAGACCTGCCGCCAATGACAGACATACCATTCCGGTAATCAATCTCTTCATATAATTTCTTTTCCTTTCGATTAAATTATCCACACAATTGTATACCATTATCTCCGAAAATAATCAGCCAATTTTTGAGGCAAAAAAAGATCGGAACATTTCTGTTCCGATCCTTAATTACTAATTGCTTATAGATCAGAGATTACTTCTTGCTGTCTTCTGCGATCTTAGCCTGTGCTGCTGCAAGTCTTGCAATCGGCACACGGAATGGTGAACATGATACATAATCAAGACCGATCTTGTGGCAGAACTCAACTGACGTTGGGTCACCACCGTGCTCACCACAGATACCAACATGGAGCTTGTTGTTAACTGGCTTACCAAGCTTGATAGCCATCTCCATGAGCTTACCAACACCTGTCTGGTCGAGCTTAGCGAATGGATCGTTCTCGAAGATTTTTGTATCGTAGTAAGCACCGAGGAACTTACCAGCGTCGTCACGTGAGAAACCGAATGTCATCTGTGTAAGGTCGTTTGTACCGAAGCAGAAGAAGTCAGCTTCCTTAGCAATCTCGTCTGCTGTGAGAGCTGCACGTGGGATCTCGATCATTGTACCTACCTCATACTCGAGGTTAGCACCTGCTGCCTTGATCTCAGCGTCTGCTGTCTCAACAACGATATTCTTAACATACTTGAGCTCCTTGATCTCGCAAACGAGTGGGATC
>JAGCGE010000026.1 GCA_017649745.1 Clostridiales bacterium
ATATGGGAGGGGGTGTATTTTGAGAGACCCCCTCCCGGGTACCTCGGCGAATAGGCCACTGTATCGGCTAGCAGAAGCCACGTAGAAGCTTTTTTCGATTAGTTTTAGTGAGTCAGACTCAGAAACTGTTTCAAAAAGGCTTCGTTTTGTTATTTTTGGATGCTCTTGCTTCGAATCAGACGAAAAAGAACAATTTCGTCATGAAATCACATCAGTTGCTTTGACTTTCTTGTAGATATTCATGAAATCAAGCGATATAATCTCATCAATCGCTCTTTCGATCTCCCGATTGTTCTCTTCGTCTGTCAATTGAGATGAAGTTCTTGCGATTCGAGCAAGATACGCACAAGAATTGTAGCCATGCGAAACATCCCACACAAACCACTCATTAAAGTGAGTAAATGGGGAAAAAGGATTATCAAAAGTTGTCAAAGCAACTGAAGAACTAGGAGTGGTATTCATCTACAATTCACCTCAATTCTTCAAATATTTGTTTACAGTCGAAGTTGAAACTCCAACTGCTTTTGCAATTTCATCAATTGTGTAACCTGAATTTTTCATTGCTTGAATTTTGTTCATTTTTGCTGTCGAAAGAGAAGTCGATTCTCTAGGAGTTGCTCTTTCTCTGAGTTTGTCAATATCTGTTGCTTTCAGAATAGAGTACAGTTGATTCTCAGAGATTGCACCTGCCTGTATAGCCTCCCACTCTCTGTCAGAGATCTCGATAGCATGTCTCTGGGCCCCTACTGCCTGTCTTGCAGCAGTGAGTGCCTGTTGTGCTGCTTTCTTCTTCTCTTTAGTAGTCATATCAGGGTTGTCCTGTCTCTTAGCCTCCATAGTGGCGTTAGCCATTATCTGTGCTGCTCGTTCGCGAGGAGCGTTCGCTTGAGCAATAGCCAGCTGGGCCAGAAGATGTTCTCTTTCAGAAGAATATTTTTGCTTTGCATCAGAGGAGTATTGTATACGCCCTGTATGTACCTGTTCCATACGAGCCTGGTTAGCCAGATTCTTCATACGGTTAGCATAAGAGGCATACAGTTCCTCTTGAGGGGTACCAGATGAAAGCGTACGGGCATCCGTAGTTTCAGCCATACGGGTAGAATCCTGCATACGGGTCTTAGTTTTGCCTTTCTTATCCGTATATGTCTCTACCACTTCTTTGTAAATGAGGGAGCCTTCCGGTTTGCTCGGATCATACCAGTCTTTTCCTTTCTGGTTGATCTTTGGCGAGCCCTGCCGTTTAAGAACCTCTTGTTTAGACGATGCTCTCGAGATCAACGTATTTGCTCCCTCATGATATTCACCGTCGTCATTATAATGACCCTGATATTTCCGTTTGAGTTCAGCAATACCGTTTTCCTTCTCCGACTGTTTGTAATCAAGACCGTGTTTCGCGGCGTCGATAACAACCATAGAATGTCGAACAGCTCGGGCAAGTTCAGAGTCTGTTGCGCCCTTAAGAGTCATATCGGTAATGAGATTTGAAACGATCCCCATTTGCATCTGGGTACTATCGCCGCCGGTCTTCGGATTCTTCATCGGCTTAAACTCAATACCGTTACGGTAATAATGTTCAACACCGTTTGAATCTTTCTTGATTTCGTCATACTTGTATGACTTAGAATCAAACCCCTCAAGACCTTTCAGTGGAGGAGTGGAATTGATCTTGATTTTGCTATGTTCCGAATTACACGGTATAACAAGAACCGTATCACCGTCGAAATCGGCTCCGGACAGACGTTCTGCAACCGAACTACTGATACCGACTGCATCTGCGGCGGTGCTTGTAATTACCTTACGACCTTCTTTGTTCTTGTTATTGACCTTGAGAATCGGAATCTCGAATGTTCCACCGTGAGGGAACCGAATAAGAGCTACGGTTTCGCCGTCATGAAACTGTGGTGCAAACACTTCGGTGTCTTTGATATCTGTAAGAGGTAAAATAACCTGATATTTCTGTCTCGGAAGTGATGCAGCTTTGAGATGAACCGCGGCGGAGTCACAGTCGTTGGCAAACGTCTCAAGCATTACCTTTTTGAGTGTCGGATTCGTAAGAGATCTAATCTCTTCGAACTCGGATTGTTTATCCATTTCGGACAAGGATAACTGTTTCTTGATAAGCTGAAGACTCTGTTTTGACAGAAACTGAGACGGAAGCTCTTTCGACCATTCACCCCAATCACCTTCTTCTCTCGTTTTATTGATAAGAGAAAGGGATTGCCGTTTACCGGTTGCTTCGTCAATAAAACGGCCTTCCGGATCGTCATAATAACGCTGACCGCCACGTTCCTTGACCAGTGCGCCAAACGGATTGTCCGGATCGGGTTTGATTTTCTTAAGAACGTCCATTTTGTCGACGTTTTTATGCTTGTTGGTATTGAAAATGACATCAACACCGGCCGGGAAGTCTTTCGGATCACCGTAAACAGCCATTCCCTTAATATAATGCGTACCGTCAACGAGGATTCTGACCTGAGCATAAGCAGAATTACCGAGAGACAAGTCTTCAACGCCGGGGCGAAGTTCGACAACACCGTCTTTGCGGATACCGCCGTCTTCGGCATAGCGGATTTTCATTCTCTTGCTGTCCATAGACTCCGGATACTCGAAAGCTTTCTTGAACGTGTCACCGCCGTCATAGCTGATGTAGTCTTTGACTGTGTGAATCTTGCTCGAATCGTAAACTTCTTTGTATTCAGTGTCTTTCGGACACAGAACCATTGTGATTGTCTGTCTACCCGGATTCGTGACCTGCGCAACGCCACGAGTGTAGACCGGATAACCGTCGGCTTCAAGAATAGCAAGAGCCTGACCGAATTTTTCACGGCTTATACCGAGTTCTCTCTCGACGCCTTCACCGACATCAAGCATTCCCTTTTCCTTAATCTGCTGTTTAAGCAGGTTTGCGGTTGCCTGAGCAGCATTCATACGCTTCTCGGAGGATTCGTTAAGAAGTGAACGAACTGAAGAGTCATTCTTATAACCCATAATCTGAGCAATTTCATTGAGACTCTTACCATCGGCTCTCAGAGACTTTGCCCGAGCTACTTCAAGGCTACGGCGTTCACTCTTCGCAATAGCCTTATAAGCTCTGAGCTGTGTTGTAGTAATTTCCTGATCGGCAGGAAGCTCATTGTTGATCGCGTCAACAATCTGCTTCTCGCTCAGCCCCTTTTTATGAAGCTGCTCCACCCGAGACAGAAAATCTCCCGAGTGCTGATACGGATTCTTTCCGGAACCCCACGGGTATCGCCCGCTTCTGTGTCTAACACCGTAATGTTTGAGGTCTTCCGGAGATTCAGGTTCGTCGAACTGAAGGTTTTTTATCAATTCAGGGACCTTATTCATAGGTCATCCCTCCTTAGCTTGATATTTTTCGGCGATGCGGTTAACGGTAACAATCGAGGAGATGATTTCCTGAACATCATCAGGCTCAGGTTCTTCAAGAACAATTTCACCGCTCTGATAAATGCGGAGTTCGGTTTTGATATCTTTCGGTTTGATTTTATACTCGAGACAGAACAATGCAGCGTAAGTGAGTACCTGATCCATATCAGCAGGATGTGCTCCGCTTTTGTAGTCACTGATCCGAAGCAGGCTATTGCGGAACGCAATCGTGTCTGCGGTTCCAAAACATGTTTCCGAGTAATAGAGCGGCTGCTCTACGGTCATACGGTAAGCGATTCCGTCGTTAACATACATTCTAGCAGTCTCAAATACTTCTTTCGGAAGATTACCAATCTGGTTGAGTAATTTCATTCCGAACGGTGCGGTCTTACCTTCTTCGGCACACCGGTACTTCGTGTGGATGTAATTCTCGATTCCTGTTACAATACTGCGGACACTCGTGATCTTGTGGTTCAAAGTGATCTGCTGTGCTACGAACTCATGAAGTTCTGTGCCGAGTGTAGTACGGTATTGATTACGGATACGGTCGCGGATCTTGTCTTCGTCATACCGCAACCATGAGCTTTGACTGGGACTGAATAGAGCATGCTGCCCCCTAAGCTCCAAATGCTTGTTGAAGTTCACGTAATACCTCCTCACAATTGTCGGGATTGATAAATCGGCTAAACGACATTTCGCCGTACTGTTCCACCCAATAATCCTGATTCGGTTGCTTGTGTGCCTTAGTCCATGCCTTACACTCAAGCATTGCCCACTTATCTCGCCATAAGACAAGAAGATCAGGGATGCCTTGATGCTGATCCATCTTGAAGATCTTGCATCCGGGAAACAGTTCTTTTAGCCGTTCATGCAATCGATCTTGGAATCGACCTTCCGGTCCTCTACCCATGATTCATTCTCCTTTCGAAGAGAAAAACAAAAAGAGAAAGAGAGTGCGGTTTGTTCGTAACAGAACCTTAACAATGCTCACCATCGAGCATGTTTTATCCTCTCTCCTCATAAAAGCGGGTGTTTTTTTCGCGTACACCCGCAAACGCTCCAGCGACTCACTTTTCGGTCTTCTCGCGCTTCTGCTGTTCGCGAGTCTTCTTCGCCCGTCTCCGTCGTTCAATGCGGTTCTCACCTTCCTTGAAACGGAAAGTACGCCATGATCTCGGATTTCGCTCCATCGCTCTACAAACGGTTCTTCTGATCGATGCCATGATTTTCACCTCCTTTCGCCGTAAACATTACCTAGTAATCGATGTGAAAGATCGCCCGCCAAAAATTAGCTGAAAAAACGCCCCGCAACCGTTAGTGGACAAAAACCCACTTTTTTGGCCAAAAACTATTTCTTTATATATTTTTACTTTTTTGAAAAAAATCTTTTATAGTAAAAAAAGTGGGTTTTTGGCCACAACACCCTAAAAAGCACGTATTTACGTGGTTTTTCGTGTGGACACTTTTGAAATAAAAATGGCCATTTGCCCACTTTTTTTGGCCAAAATGCAATTTTCGAAATTTTCAAAAATCGAAAAAGTGCAAAAAGCCCAAAAAAAGTGGGTTTTGGCCATTTTTTGAAAACCCAAAAGTGTCCACTATTTCACGCATTTTTCACCTAATTTTCACAAAACTATCACATTTAGTTAACTGATATTACGTCCCTCATGGTGTATTTTATGATGTTTTCAGGCCAAAAGGATCTCAAATCAAGGGTCAAAACATCACTCAACTTGACCGTATCCTTTGCCCCATCCTGAAGAATCTGGATCTTTTCGGCGCCGTTTTCCGTCGCAACCAATCGTCCGTACATGGCCGTATATCCGTCCCCCCAGATGAAATCGAATGTCTGACCCATGATCTCTCGCCACTCTTTAGCACAGATGTGTCCGTTTAACTTCAGTCGATATGATGGGTCATGTTCCCTGATGGCTGTCCGAATACGACTCATCATCTCACTGACTTTGCTCATGTTCCCACTCCTTTCTAAGCTTTACGTAGCATCCATCACACACATACTTCCTCGAGCGAGGACATCTGTAGCACGGATTCTTCTTCCGAATACGGTTGGTTTTCACGGATGATAACCATCTCCGAATCCTCCGATAGAACACCACCTTAAGCAGAAACCCGAGGAACACCATGGTAACAAATATTCCTACAAGTCCGATAATCTCTACAACCGCCATGATGTCATTTCATCTCCTCTCACACCCCGTAAAAGAACGATTCGTTACGAGTAAAGCGGTCACCATACCAGACATCAGGATCGTACATCTCAACGCACCACTTAACGTAAGCCTTTTCCCGCTTATCCAGTGATGCGTCCGGTCCTACAAGCTTATTGATGAACGCCGTAGCCACTTTGATAATGAGTGGCAGATCGAATTTTGTAAGGGTTTTCGCGTATTCAAGGTTAGTCATTTCCTTCGCCATCGCCAAAAGCCTCCTCATATATGATTTTTTCATGATACCACATCGGAATCAGACACCGCTTAGCAACACGGCATAACACGCACACAATCAAGCATGATATATCCTTATCCGTAGCCGCTACGTATAGAGCCACCATGGAACCGATATCGGTGACGAGAAACAGGAACTGCGTTAGTATGATTCCGCATATGCTAACCAGCTTATCCATGGTCACACCCCCGAGAACACAATCGCGCAAGTCTTAGCGTGTGATATCACTTCTGTGGGTACATGACCATCGAGTTCCAGATACACCTCGATCTCGTGCAGAGCCGCTTTATTATCGATATACGACGAATACCAGTAGCCCATTTTCTGCACCATACGAGCCTTTACTTCATTGAGAGCATTGGCGATAGGGGCATCGTAAGCCTCGGTATCGACCAAATCCCGCTCGTACATAGACACCATACCGATGCTGATACCGATCAGATCGGCTACTTCTTCCTGCTTGAGTCCGAGCGCCATTCTCATCGCCCGGTTTCTGTAACACTGTTTACGAGTCATCATGATATATTCTCCTTTTCGTTTAAGTTAGCGTAATAGAAATCATTGGTGTAATGTATTACACCGCGCACCATTGACCACACGGCATCTCTGATACGATGCGGTACTGTCGGGTCTTCCGGATCAAAACTGAAATATGTGTTAGAGGTGCTCATTACGTTGCTGTCCCACGAGTATGAGAGCCGCAACCTGACCGCCATGAGTCCTCTTTCGCCGTCCGTAACATCGCAATCGGGCTTTACATCCCATCCATTGATAGTCTGCGGCACTTCCTCTTTGAATATCTCATCCACCATGGTCGATATAGCAACCATATCATGTTCGTTATACGGCATCTGAACCACCATCTTTCAGCGTGATAATCTCCGAGTACGGGAGAGACTCAATCCACTGGCAAAGGTATCTCCACTCGTCTTGCTTGTGGTTATACCGCCATCCATACATAGCAGCGAGTGTCTCGTATGTGAGTTTCATAGTCCGTTTCTGGTTGTAACTGGAGGGCAGCAGCTGGATGAGTTGCCACCAACACTGTTTTTTACGCTCTTCTGTTGCTGCGTTGTGGTATTCGTTACGCCAATGGTTCAACAGTGCAATAGTTTCACTGAAAAAGTTAAGCGGGCCACAAAACAGATGCTCGATACTGAAATCGTCCTCTGTGAACTCTTTCTCAGTAATCTTATGCATGGTAGAGCAGGAGTTCATCTCGATATCGTAAGGGTTCGGACTCACCACGGTACGATAAGTATCGAATTCCTTCCACCAGTAAAGCGGGGCTGTGATGTCCACATACACATCAATATAGCGCCGGTACTTCGCATGTACTGGACCAC
Organism: Clostridiales bacterium; assembly: GCA_017649745.1. The sequence continues at coordinate 7,200 of JAGCGE010000026.1, forward strand.
CCTTACTAAGAGCCATCATGAGCTGATGGTCGTTCGGTCCTACTATAGGTTCGCCACACCATCTTGAAGTCCCTTCGTCCGGGCATTCAATTCTGGTGTCTGATCTATCCCATGAGTTCTTAGGGTTTCGCATACCTCTGATAGCAGCATCCCAACCGACGACCTGTGTGTTTTCGATCTTAATCATTCATTTTTCCTCCTATCAACCCTCACCGGCGCAGTACTCGCAAACCGTCCCACACTTCTCCCATTTCTCACTGTACTCGGGATATCCGTCAGCACCGTTAAGGTATTTATAGACAAGAACATTCGAGCACCTCTCGCAGGCATTAGCATACACCGCAAGAGCCTCTGACAGAGTGTAGTCGCCAGAGTTCGCCATCGCAAGAATGACGGATTCGTTTCCCCCTCCGATGTGACAGGAAGTGGTTAAGAAACGATCGCTACCGTAGTATGTTCGACAAACGTTACCATCCGGATCAACATGCGGTTTAATGCGGTAATGCTCGGTACGAATCTGAAGCGGGAAGCACACATGACAAGTAACCGCCTCTTCCGGTGCATCGACAGACTCGGTAGAGGGAATATAATTACCATCTTTGTCCTCATACCAGATTCCGAGTTTAAGTTTTGACTTGTCGATTTTCATTATTCTTCCTCCTTCAAACATATTCATTATCGATACCACTACATACGGCGGCAAGTATAATACTCGTCAATGGTGCGATCACACAAAACAGAACTACCTTCGTCTGATAAGCGTCTGCGGCAGCGTCTTCGCCGAGTTGCTCCTTCTTGATTCCGTACCAGGCGAGTCCTCCAATCAGAGTCGCTAACACCATTACACAGAAAATGATGGTAAGAGCTAAAAGGATGATATGGACGACTTTGCCCGTCTTAGTAAGTTCACGCCCGATCCATGTCTCGAACGTGCATCCACATTCCGGACATTCGAAAATGTCTGAGTTTTCACTTTTATGTAGTTCGATATTCCCGCATTCCGGACATATAACCGTGATCGCCTCTGGATTAACATACAGATTGCCATGTTTCTCGATGTTATATCGAGGCACGTTCTCACGAAGTTTCATCCGTCTTCACCTCCAACGGCACAAGCTTGTGCTCATCAGTAATCTTAAAACGGCATCCGATACCGTTGTCGTCTTTGAATTCACCGAGAACGACGTCTCTTGCGGTGTTAAAGGGACACCAATCCGGGCGTTCATCGCATGTCCTAGATAAAAACTTGCTGATGTCTGTTGAATATCCAGCGTTTGGATGTACGCAGTAATCGTGGTACGCCCCTTCTGTCTCGTTGGCAAAAGGACAATTGGCACAATTCATCGGAATCTCAAGCTCTACAAGAACTGTCATCTGTCTCCACCTCCGCACACAGGAATAACATAATAGCCTCGCGATCACAGGTTTCCTCTCCTTCGCCGCGGAATGCAGCCATGGGACACCCCACTTCCTTGCAGTCAACCGCCGTATCGTCTCTCATACAGCAGCAGGATGTAACAGTCTTGATAAACTTAGCGAGGTTATGCTTATTGCGGGTGATTTCGTCCCAGTTATAAGTCTTGAAATCGCCTTCGGTGTACGGCTTAATCATGCTCTTAGCCACACCATCACTCCCTCTCGAAAACCTTGATATTCTTGATATCCAGCTTATCGGCTTTGAGACTGGATGCATCGAGCGTAATCTCATCCTTAGGCACGCAGTCCTCACCTTTAAGCACCCATGTCGCCTCAAGTGTCATCACGACGGTCTGTTCCGGTTCGTTTTTCTTAGTCTTCTTTGCCATGGTTACCCTCCGTTCTTCATCCGCTCAATCTGGCGGTTAAGTTTCTCGTCGATTTTGTCCTCGACGTCTTCTTTGCTGATGTCGTACAGCAAACAGAGCTGCTGAAGCATGATTCTTACGTCAGCGATCTCGTCCAGGAGCTTGTCTTTCCAGTCAGAGCCTCTCTGGTCGGGTCTACGAGTGATTACCTCACCCAGTTCGAATAACTCCGATACGGACTGCATCTCCTGATTTGCCCGTCCGTAGTATTTCGATATCTTGTCACATTTTTTTACTTGGTCTTTTTTCATGGTTATGCGTTTCCTTTACTTGATTATTGAAAGATGAAGAGGACCTGTTAAGCCCTCTCCTTGATTCGGTTTATGACGGTTGTCCCCACCATTCGATCCAGTCGTTCTGGTCTTTGGTAACGGTTACCTTCTTGCCGTAGTCACGGAGATATCTTTTCAGATCCTCTTCTGTGATTTCCCGATAAGCCCATGTGCTGTTTGCCGAGTTGTCACCCGGAACTCGTCTGCGATTCGATTGTGCTACCTGCTTTGAACGGCATACAGGACACACATATCGTACCCAACTGTGGTCACAATCGCACTGATACTTCTCCGGTCCGACCAAGAACGATCTTTTGTTCTCGAATCCTCTTCCGAAGATGATAATGCTTTTGTGTCCGCACTCGGTACAAGTGTGTTCACATACCGTACGCTTTTCACCAATCATAAATGCTTTGAAGTTCAACATAACAATTCTCCTTTCAAAATTACATAGTGTTAGCGGGTTTTTCCCATAATACACTATGTAAATATTGCGGAGAATCACCATGGTCTCACAGCTGAATCAGCGTCGGTGTCTTCTCCGGTGCCGGTTTCTGTGTCATGGATTCAGCAATTGTCTGATAGATTTTACCGACGTTCTCCAGATTGCGGGAGAAGTCAGCCGCAATACCATCCAGCTTACCCTCGAACTTGTCCACGATAAGTTGCTTTGCCTGTTCCTCGATATCCGAGACCAGTTCGCTCTTGTCGATTAAAGCAACCTCCATGGCAATCTTGTCCACCACAGCCTGCTTCAGAGGCTCCTTAGCGTTCACCACAGCACTCGTAACGGCCTTCTCGACCATGGAGTGCATGAGACCCTCAGTCGCCTTTACCGCCTTTCCTGCGGCGTTCTGAGCGGCTTTCTCGACAGCCCTGTCTACTACCGCCTGCTGTACGTCGATGTAAGTGAGCGACGACACGTCCGTTACTGCCGAGTTCACGACGCCCATGACATCCTTGAGCTTCTTACCGCAGTATACGGCAGCCACAACCGAGCCGATGGTGATAGCTGCACCGATGATGCGTCCTGCCATCACTCTCTTGTGTTCGCGTTCCAGTTCCTTTACCCGTGCTTCCATTTCGGCCATTTCCGGGTTTACCTGTGTGTAATCAGTCATAATTAAGCCTCCTTAACATTCTTTTCAATACGCTCGGCGTATAACATGATCTCGTTACAGAATTTTCGAACCTCGTATCGGATATCCTCATCGTCGTCTTCCACATAACTGTTTGTTGTGGGGTCATATCGGATGTCGTTATGTGCCATATCTCTTTTTATTGCTGCCGCTATAGCTTCAATCGAGTCTGCCCATGACTGTATTTTGTCTTTATCCATATTCAAGCCTCCTCGAATTTTTCCTTAAGTTCGGTTACCTTTTTATCGAGATAGTTGATAAGGCGATACTTGAGATCACCATCAAGTGTCATGATGTAATCGTAAGATGAAGAACAATACGATTGCGCGGGGTCGTTCCTGTACCCGCCTACAAGGTTTATATGGTCGAAAGATGACGTTCGTATCATCGAAAGGGCACCTTCAAGCCGCTCGATATCATCCCTCATTTTCTGGAGCTCATCCAATCGGTCGTTAGTCATGGTCAGACTCCTCCTTTTTCACCTTCAAGTTTGGATCTGAATTCGAGATCAAACTTTGAAAAACAACCGAGAACCGCGTTTTCGACATCATCCCTCTGAATCCCGTTTACCACCACTTCTTCTCCGGTAGCCGGGTCAACGCAGGACAGTTCGATATCCTGATTCTCGTCCGACCACATCTGTGCCATGATCAGCATGACGTGTACGATATTCTCACGAGCGCGGATAAGGTCAATATTGTCCTCGTCCTTAGCGTTCAGCACATCACCGAGCGTATCATCCAGATCACGGAACATACCGAGCAATGAGTTACGCGGCGCATCCTCAATAAGCGATTCATACTTATCCGCAAATGCTCCGACCATATCGAATTCTTCCTCGTACGGTCTCTTTTCAAATGTGATAGCCATAATTATACCTCCTTTTTCTTAAACATATTGCATGTACGCGTAGCCCCAACGGAGCCCCGAATATTCCCGCACCATCCGACATTGGCTGTATACTTATCGTAAAAGGCACAGTTAATGCACCATTGCATCTCCGACAATGTCTCAGCAACCGGTTCCTCGGTGATCTCAACCGTCGTTTCACCATCGGTAGCAGTGGCACACAGATTGATGAAGTCATCCTTAGCCGCTTCTTTGATGGTGTCAGACTGTTCTCCGATCTCATGAGCGAGCATCGTACGGTCCATCAGCTCCGACACGTAAGAGTAGAAATGCTTGAGATCGTCGCCTTTCAGCATACATACGCCCGTGTACGCCATTACGATAGCGCATTCACGTTTGGTCATACGCCATACCTCCTTAATAAATCTCTAGGATTCTTCGCCTTGCCTATCCTCTCGAAGCCATCACCGACCGGCTTATAGAGGTAGTAGGTTTCCCGTCGGGCGTCCGAGGTCACAATGAACCGCAAACTCCCATTCTCGTCGAGTATCCGCTCCCATCGGTGTTCGTTTTTAGGAATCTTAGAGAAAAACTTGCATTCTTTACAAAGAGGAATCGGAGTCATAGTAAACCTCCAAATCTTTAGGGAGTGGTGTCTCTTTATTGGTAATCTTGAATCCATGTGATTTTGCCTCTTCAAACAGAGCATCTCGAGTCTTTGTATATCCAGCATTAAGAAGCATCTGCGACACGATGTTTAAGAATTGCTCTTCGTTCATGGTTATTCTCCTTTCTCGTCCGGATGGCTCAAATCCCAGAGATACTTGATGTTTTCATCCTGAGTATCGATGTGCTCCATGATAGAATCTGTCATGTATTCGACATCGGGGAGCTTGATGTAATCGTCACCATAAGCCTCGTCCTTTTCCGGATAAGATGCTACACGTTCGAAGATAGAAACCAAAGACTCATATGCGACCTTATCGTACTCGTGAGCAGCGGGTTCATGGTTCTTCTCTTCGGTTTCGGGCTCATATTCGCCGAAGCCCATCTTAACCGAGATCTTGTTCAGCATCTTACGCTCAGCAGCAAGGGCATCGGTAAGCTGGGCATCAAGGAACTGGTTAAGCTCCTCATCCGTACCATCCGGATTCGTGATGTAGAAATAAGCGTAAGAGGCGTGTGTAAAACCGAACGCAATCGGATATGACACGATATGCGCGGTCACATCAATGGCTCTCTCGAACATGTTCTTCAGAGTTCTCTTTACGATTTTCTTTTTATCCATAACATTTTCCTCCTAAGTTTGAATTAAGTTAGAAAAGGGAAGAGCGTCCGTTACAGACGCCCTCCTGACTTATTAGATAGGGAATTTCCAGTTCTTGTCTTTCGGCTCCTCGATGACCTTCATCAAAATGAGCTGGGAAGCCAAACCATTACAGATAACGAGCGGAATGTTCGGCAAATCATACCAATGCATGTGCTTAATTGTGAATTTAGCAACATCAATGTCTTTGATAATGCCGACACCCGGATAATCGCTATATCCGTCCATGTTGTTCTTCCGAGCCATGACGAATGCCTCGATAACTTTTTTGAGTTTCATTGGAATCCCTCCTTTCCATTATAGAAGAGGTTATTTTCGCGCATCAAAACCCGAACCCACCAACAAACCGCTGCTCATTGAACTGCTTCTTCTCCCGCAAAGCCCGTCTGACAGCGAGCTCAATCGACGATTTACTGGTCAGATGATAGTACCATAGATCCCGATATTTGGTGTTCATACGGTCGATACGTCCCGCTGCCTGCTCCATCATCTTATACGAGTAATTCTCGCTATAGAAGACGATGGTGTCAGTCTTGATACAATTCCAGCCCTCTGCACCGGCGTTGTATTGAACCAGATAGATCCACTTATCACCATCAGGAACCGGCTGATGCTTGTGTCCGGACCACTCTGCGATCTCCACACCATCGCCGTATCCCAGATTCATCAGCAGCTCCCTTTCGTAATCGAAGTTATAGAACACGATGAGCTTCGGATGCTGCTCGAACAGCTCAAGCATCGCTAATTGCCGTGAATCAGTCTCTGATACGGTTCGTCTGAGACACTGACAGAACTCGCCCGGTGTCTCGATCGGCTTATCCTGATACGGATTCCATCGCAACTTCACGATATCTCTATACGCCTGCTTATCGTATTCGGTATAGATGTACTCATGGTGCTGCACAGTTTCACGTTCGAAATCCATGTCGACGAGCACCCGGTTCCGAAGCCGAATCAGTCTTCCGGTATTGATGTAGCGGTCGATTTGAGGGAACTTGGTGAATGCCTTATAGATGATGTGTTCCTGCTTGAACTCTGTACGATTCCGGTAGTAGCCATTCGCTATGAACACCGGAATGTAATCGCTCCATGAGTCTCCGGGTGTTGCAGACAGCAGTATCCATCGGTTACTCTTAGCGATCTTGAGGAACGCTTTCACCCATGCACCGCTGCCTACAACTCGTTGTTCGTCGAAGATAAAGAACGCTCCGGTAACGTCCTTGTACTTCTGGATGTTATTCCAGCTGTCAATTACAACACGATGGTCATAGACAGCCACTTCCGGATTAGTAGTGAGATGGAACGGTGTCATTTCACCATCCCATTCACACTTATCTCTCTTCTGAGCCGTCGTGATGATATAGAGGTCTCTCGGATTCTTCATCTTACCATCAAGTTCAACCCAGTCCTCGTCAATCACTTTGATATGACCAGCATGTTCGACGTAATAGTAGGCTAAGGATGTCCGTGATTTCCCTGAACCGGTTCCGCCATGGACTATACATCCGTTATGGATCTTATCAAGCGCCTCAACCTGATGAGTCCCCATTTCGATTCTCATTCGGATCACCCAGTTCTTTCATGATTTCATCGTGTCTTAAAGAAATATTCATGGTGGCGATAGACAACACATTCGATATCCCTTTGAATAGCTGTAAATTCTCTTCGGCGTGCACGGTAGAGTAGTCGTTAGCATCAAAGTTAGCTAACATGGCCTTGATATTACCGAGATTCTGAACAATCATCTGATTCAGGTCATACTTAGCACACATTGCGACGAACATTTTCATCTTATCCGGATCGCCATCGATCATTGCTCTTGTCTGCCGTCTAGCTGCCTGAGTACCAACCATGCGATCAGCTCTTTTGGCTGCGTCGGCTAACAATGATTTCTTGATCTCCGGATTTGACATCAGAGCTTCAAATAATGCTCCCATGATTTCATCAGGTCCCATGAGACACCTCCTTATCAAGCAGTTCGACCATGCACTTGTTGCAATCGCCGATACAGTTACTGAGCTTCTTCGTTTTCTTATCTTTTTCAGAGTATCCGAGAATCTCAGACAAGCAAACACCATGGTTAGTGTACGCTCTATTGTTAAGCGCAATCAGCTGATCCACAGCAGCCGTTTTATTCATATATTCTCTGAGTGTCATGGTGATCACCTCAGTATTCCTCAGGAAACAGGACTGTCGTAACTGACCGGTCCCATTCCGTAATAATCCAGATTTTCATCGGTTCACGCACTCCCGCCTGCTCGTATACGGCGAGGATGCGTTCGCCATTATCAACTGCGTAATTGTTCTGGGCCTTGTCCTCCTTACAAGTCTGACCCCAATCGCAATTCTCGTACAACCGAAGAGACTTGGATACGAACGCTGCGAAGATACGGTCTTTCTGCATACGCTCGTCAACGCCTCTTGTGGCTACGACTCTGCCCATTTTGAACTTTTTACCCATGAGTCATTTCTCCTTTCAAGTTTGAGGTAAGTTAGAATGAGGGGAGCCAACCTTAGCCGACTCCCCCTGTTGCGGTTTGAATCAATCCATCTGATACTTCGCTCTGAGCTCTGCGATACCATACTTCTCCAGAAGCTCAGTGGGTGCAGCACCATGAGTATATCCGCCGACCGGTGTCTTGAGCCAATCAATAAGCTCCTTGGAATACTTGATGGCTCGTACCAGCTCTGCTTTCGTAGCACCATTATAGGTCAGGTCGATGATAAGCTCCTGAGCCATGTCGACGAGCTCTTTTGCGGAATCATCCTTTACATAATACACACCCGGAGACTGAAGCTCGTCCAGATTAGTGCCTTCCGAAATCGGCTCAGGCAGCCACTCCTTGATGCGGTTGTAGTAGTTACCCTCATTGCCGTACGCTTTCTTAGCGATAGCCATGACGAGACCCTTTTCCGGATCGTAATCCTCGTACTCGCCTTTGGTGACGATGGTCTTTGTGCCGTCTGCCCACATTACAATCGTCTTGTCACCGCTGTAATGCACCTTCTTGATGAGAAGGTAACCATACGGGATTTTGGAGTAATTGGTCTGAGTTGTCCGTGCGGTCTTGACGTTCGTAGATGTCAGGTCATGCCATTTGCCGTCCGGTGCACACACATACAGTCTGCCCTCATACATCACCATGTAACCGAGTCTGGACGAGATCCATGTGCCCTCGACATAGAGTCTTGCTGCCGTGGAGTTCTCACAGATCTGCGTTGTGGTCTTGCCGATGTAGGTGAGACACAGCTCTTTTTCTTCAAATACATTCTTCTTTGTCATAATTTCCTCCTTAAGTTCGATATAGCGTTCAACAGCCGGGTTCTTTTTCGGCCATTCTCCTGGTCTCGGACCATCATAATCGGTGTTCTCATCCGGTCTGAACGTGCACCAAGCACCGTATTTGAAATTGAGTGCTTCATGCCATGTATAAAGCTGACCGTTGTGCATGATTACGTCTCCCTGAGAAGCTCTAATCCTACCGAAGAAGCCTTTACCGTCAACTTTGAGTGTAACGTTGGGATCGTGTGTCCTCAGATACGAATCAACAACGGTTTCGCCGAGATATGTATAGTGAGGTTTCGTGCTTTTCTCGTACGGGTTCGGTCCGTCATAGTCGGTACAGGGACCGGGTACGAATGGTGCCCAATGCTTGTGCTCCGTAAATGTATAAAGACGGCCGCAATGCTGAACAACATCGTTTACGGATGCGTTATACACTGTGAGTTCATCTTTGTTACAGACGATGACACCTGCCATACCGACAGGCATAAGTTTCACTGTGCAATTGTTGTCGTACGGCATATATGGTGTGAGTCCGATATAATGGAACTTCTTAGGCGCCCCAAACCGTTCATTCAATCGACGTTTGGCCTCGCTCTCATATTCTCTGAGAGGTTTCGGCGTGGATTCTTCCGGGAGATTCATTTGCATAATCTCCCGGATGTAGTTAAAGCCTGTGCCTGCCATGATCACTCTCTCCTTTTTGCATATCTCGCAGCATACGGATCCTCGTCGAAGTCCTGCTCGACATACATGGTGCGGATATAGAGCGAGTAACTGCCGTCATCGGTCTCCCATGCGTTCAGGATAACGTTGACGTTGGAAGCTCTGATCTGATCGAGGACCTTGACATCCTCTTCGTCCAAAGGCACTGGCTCATTGTCGGCATTGACCAGATAGACTTTCGGCGGATACTTGAGCTCCTTGCCATAGCGGTCACGGTACTTCAGAACCGCCTGCACGAAGTTTGTCGGGATGAAATCGTCAGGATCGTCATCCGGACCAGGCTTGGTCGACTTCACACGAAAACCCTTATCGAGCATATCCTGCGCCTGACTCGGATCGGGGATGATGATGTTACACTTACGGCGAGCATCACCGAACTTGTCTTTTGCCGGATCACCAGCAAAGTTTGTTTCGTAGATGAACCTAGTGTCATCAATGGCAATAATGTTTTTGTTTCCAGACATGATAGAAAACTCCTTTCAGAATAAAGAAAAAATTTAATTATGAAAAGAAGAGAGACTCCGTAAATAGAGTCCCTCTCCAGTTCGACTTAGGGTTGCATGTTGTCTCTCGAAATCGAGAATTGTGCCCAGACATCAGTATCATCGGTGATACCAGGAACATCCTTAAGCGCTTCAATGATCTCGTGCAGATCGCTAAGCTTTGTCGGATATGTGTCGCCCGTTGCATACGGAAGCATAAATTCCAGACAGCCTTTGTTGACCGTATCCCAGTTACTGACACCATGTCTGATAAGCCCCATAGGAATCTCCGGTGTTTTCGGTAACTCCGGAATATTCTCGGGAGGCATATCATAGATGACATTCATGGGAACGTTAGACATCTTTCTAATTGCTCTTCCGATAATTACACCGAGCGCGAATACTCCTACACCCTTACCGATAACGATAATCCACGCTTTGTGTTCCTCGATCCATGTCTTGATCTCCTCTTTCGTCATGACCAATTCCTCCTTTCAGAATTTGATTCGGCAAACCCTTGCCATAATAGAAACTGCTAATTTCGCGTCAGAACGGAATCAGACAGCTCACGTCATATCCACATTCACAGATATCAGGTCCGTCGTCCATGGTGTGGTAATACGGGCAAGACCAGCAATGCGCAACGTTGAATCCGGTCTTTTCCGGAGTATGATCCTGATAGATAGGACAATCATCGTAGTCCTTACCATCGACATGTTCGATATACTCCGGAATGGTATCCACATCAGCGAATGCCTCGAAATCACCAAACTTGCTGATGGTCTCGATTGCTTTGTTCGCCATGGTATCGTAGTAGCTCCGGTCGATATCTGCCTCTTTTCCGAGCGTCCGTACCTGCTCTGATTCGAGCCAATAATAGCCCTTAGATCCGGTTGCAGCGGAGAACTTCAGGTTGCCCTCCTTGTCCTTACCCTCACGCAGCAGCTCTTTACCTCCGCATCCGGGCTTGATGGGACAGAACTGACCAACACGTCCGATAAACTCAGGATTGTCAGGATCCTCAGAGTCTCTCAGATACAGTGCTGATGTGACACTCATGGTTTCACAGAGGTCGTCGAATGTGATATCCTCATGGGTGAACAGTGACTTGAAGACATACGGTACTTGGAACTGAGTGCCTGTAGCCGTCCATTGACCGCCTTTCTTCTTGTTATCGCCGGGAACATAACCATAGAGTTTCTCACAATCCTCTGCGGTAGCATAACGAGCGATGTATACGGCATCATTGACCAGACACATACGCTCATATGTTGCCTCGTGCTCGAAGCTGTAGCCATAACGCTTACCGAAGTCCATGACGAAGTTGATTATCTTCATGTCAGCATTCGGAATCTTGATGGAGTCCGTCTTGATATGAGCAACAGTATAACCGAGCTCCTTGACCTCCTGTTCGAGGTTCATCATGAACAATGCACCGCGCTTAGCAACGATGTTATCGATGTTACGCGGATCCTTGAACGGGTTGTCGAACTTCGCTGCGGTTAGACCATACACCGAGTTGATTGCTGTCTTCAGTGCATTAGCGAGCTGTTTGGATGTGATTTTACCATCCTCAACCCACTTAATGTACTTCGTCAGCTTACCGCCCAGGATGTTGTTAATCTCCTGCCATGCCTCGTGTTTGATCGAGACTCGACCATCAACGATTTCCTTAAACCGTCTGGTGAACTCCGGACCGAAGAGACACTCTGCGATGGTGCTGTGTGGATGCATCGAACTGACATCAAGCAGTGCGTCCCAGAAATGAATTCCGGGTTCCGCATAGACTCTGCCACCTTCGCCAACCTCTTCTCCGAGATATGTGCTCTTCCCCCATTCGTACTTGTAACCGGGGAAGTACGGAAGCAGCGAATCCGAGTTTTCAGCCCACCACGCCATCATTTCAGGGCAGGCTTCATGCAGGAACTCGCTCACACCGACCGGAAGCTCTTTTACCGGCTCAGCGAGGTTACGGTAGCAGAATTGACTCTGCGGCTTCTTGTTGTTGCCGAAGATAATCTTTGTTGTCAGGGTATTCGTCGTATCATTAACTGTCAAATCAGCGATGTCTGCCAGAATCTGCCGTGCGACCCAGTCCGCTTCGAGATAGAAGAACGCTACCTCGGTGCTGATGACGTCGTTGTCACAATACTTGGCGACTTTCTCCCACAGCTCTTCCGGAACAGGCTCATCCCACGGCAAACCGAGTTCTTGATGGTGAATGCCCATCTCGATTTCCAGTTTCTTCAGGCTCTTCTTATTTCCTGCCGAAGCGAAGTCATAGATATCTGTGTAAGAGATATTGTATGCCTCGCCGAAGAAGCCTTTACCATGGTCAATGATGTGCTTAGACAGCTTATACAGCTGTAGGTTGTCATATCCAATCAGACAACCGTATAG
>JAGCGE010000278.1 GCA_017649745.1 Clostridiales bacterium
CGTTGCTTGTTAATCCGTTCCGAAGAACAATAAAAGCGACCGGATTCACGTGGAACCAGTCGCTTGTTGTGAGCACATCTTTTCTCGATTAATCGCAAATAGTAGTAAGTTATGTTTTTGAGATCTACCAAAAATCCCGCAAACCCCTATACTTATTCACTTTTTGCAACGCCCATCATCATAAATGGCGGAGCCGGTGGGATTCGAACCCACGTGCCCTCGCGGACAAACGGTTTTCAAGACCGCCTCGTTATGACCACTTCGATACAGCTCCATAAATTGTGCCTTGTTATAATAATTAAAATATAAGTAAAAGTCAATAACAAAGCACTAATTTTCTTATTTCATCAGTTCATATTGGTATCGTAGAACTCAATTATTCTTCCGATAATATTCTCCTTTTCATCGTTAAGAATGTTATTATGACCATCCTCAGGAACATATATAAACTCAAAATCAGGATCATTTCCGAATTTCTCATAGTAAATGTCGTAGCCGTAATCTTTAGGTACGGTATCATCCATTCCACCGTGAATTATCAGGACTTTAGCATCTGTCTTGGCAAATCCGTCCATGGCAGTTTCATCTGCATACTTACCGAACTTGATCTTATCGATCGCGTAAAGGTATGGAACAAAAACATTAATGACCGGTCCTATCATCTGTTTTCCCTGATATTTAAAAAGATCTGTAGTCTTGGAAAAACCAGCTACACTTACTACGCAATCAACCTCAGGATGCTCATTTAAAGAGTTGGCTACACTATATCCACCCCAGCTATGGCCAAATAAGCCAATAGGAAGCCCCTTAAACTCGTCCTGTTGTTCCACGAATGAAATAACATGGTTGAGATCAATGACGCCCTGAGGGAGGCCATTAACGGCCTTCCCTTCACTCTCGTCATTTCCGGTTACATCATATGCAAAAGCATAGTAACCGCTTTGAGCGAAATCATTAGCAAAATCCATATAAGAATTATGGCCTCCGCCACCGATTCCGTGCGCCATTATGATGATACCTTTTATATCATCTGTGTCTGTATGATAGTTATAAGCAACTATCTTTTGTCCCTTATCTGATGTAATCTCGTATCTATCTCTCTTAAGTCCTTCATAATCCTCAACGTGTCTCATCTTTGAGGGATTGGACTCATACCTTTTTCCGAAATAACTTTGATAAAAACCAAAGCTCAAAATTGATGGAACGATCAGTACAACAGTAATAAAGATCACTATAGCAATAATGATCCGTTTTGTTGTCTTTTTCATTCTCAGTCTCCTATAAGTTCGATCAACCTGTTCAGATCATCATAGTTCTTGTAATCGATCACAAGTTTTCCCTTACCTGAAGAAGTATCAGAAAGCTTGATCTTAACCTTAGAACCGAGCTGTTTTTTAAGTTTTGTCTCTGTATCCTTGATTGACAACTTAAGGTTCATATCGATATCTTTTTTAGCTGCTTTTGCAGGTGTAGTATCAATACCTTCCTTAAGTTTTCTAATGTATTCCTCAGCCTGTCTGACGTTCATTTCCTTAGTCATGATAACGTCAGCTGCCTTACGCTGTTCCTCGCCTGATTCAAGGCCGAGAAGAGCCTTTGCATGACCAGCTGAAAGCTCACCATTTGCAACATAATCCTGAAGTGCAATATCAATGCTGATAAGACGTACAGTATTAGCAATAGTTGCCCTCGGCTTACCGAGTTTTTTAGCTAGTTGTTCCTGAGACATCTTATGAGATTTTAAAAGATTATTCATTGCATAAGCTTCTTCGATCGGATTAAGATCTTCACGCTGGATATTCTCGATAAGAGCCTGTTCCATAGTCTGCAGATCAGTTAATTCCCTTACGATAGCAGGAATAACCTTAAGACCTGCAAGTCTGGATGCTCGCCATCTTCTCTCACCTGCTACGATCCTATATCCTGTACCCTTCTTCTGAACGATGATAGGCTGGATAACGCCGTTTTCTTTAATAGATTCTGCAAGTTCATTTAACAGATCCTCATCAAAATGCTTACGTGGCTGACCCTCGTTTGGTGAAATGTCATTTATCTTAAGTTCAACTACTGAATCCTTAGTGTTTTCAGGTATCCCATCTGCTGAAAGTAATGCACCGAGACCCTTACCTAAACCTTTATTAGCTGCCATAATATTCTCCTTTCATATATAGATGACCATCTATATATTATTTTGTTCTGTTGATCAATTCTTTTGTTAATGCTTCGTATGCTTTTGCACCCTTTGAGTTTGAGTCATAATCACAGATAGCAAGTCCGTGGCTAGGTGCTTCTGCAAGCCTTACATTACGTGGTATAAAGGTCTTGAAAACCTTCTCGCCGAAGTACTTATCAACCTCTTCCTTGACCTGTCTTGTAAGCTGTGTTCTTCTGTCAAACATAGTAAGAATAACGCCTAAAATACCGATCTTTGGATTGAGTTTCTTCTTAACGATATTGATAGTATCTATAAGCTGTGTAAGACCATCAAGCGCATAGTATTCGCCCTGGATAGGAACGATAATGTCACTTGCAGCTGTAAGAGCATTAATGGTAAGAAGACCTAATGAAGGTGGACAGTCTATGATAATGTAATCATAGTTATCCTCTATTTCAGATATAGCATTCTTAAGGATCTGCTCTCTGGACATTGCTGAAACCAATTCTACTTCTGCACCGGCAAGATTAATGTTTGTTGGACAGATATCAACATTCTTAGCTGCTGATGCACATGCAACCTCAGAAATAGGTACTTCATTTACTAATACATCATAAACAGTATTTTCGATGTTACCTTTATCAATTCCAAGACCGCTTGTAGCATTACCTTGTGGATCAAGGTCGATCATCAATACTTTCTTTCTCTTTTTGCCAAGAAAAGCACACAGATTAACAGCTGTGGTGGTCTTACCTACTCCACCCTTTTGATTAACTATAGAGATAATGTGAGTCATAATATATCCCCTCAATATTATAATATATATAAATACTATAACATTATATTTGATTTTATATATTTCATTATCTTTACAGAATCGATTGTTCCACGTGGAACAATTTCTGATATTCGCACTATGTACATTTTCATTGTTCCACGTGGAACAATGAAAAACCCCTGCCGTATGACAGGAGTTAAATAGACTATAATATGCTGAATAAGATTAGTTATCGATGTTAGCGTGCTTAGCGTTTTCCTGAATAAACATCTTTCTAGGTTCAACCTGATCACCCATAAGAAGTGTAAATGTTTCATCAGCAGCCTGAGCATCAGCCAAAGTAACCTTCTTAAGTTTTCTGGTAAGAGGATTCATAGTAGTATCCCAAAGCTGTTCAGAACTCATCTCACCAAGACCCTTATATCTCTGAATAGAAGGATTTGTCCAACCAGTCTTCTCTTTAATCTCTTCGATTTCAGGATCTTCATATGCATAATATGCTTCCTCACCTTTATAGACCTTATAAAGCGGAGGACAAGCAATATATACATATCCATTATCAACTAATGGACGAAGATATCTGAAGAAGAATGTCAAAAGAAGTGTTCTGATATGTGAACCATCAACATCGGCATCGGCCATGATAATAACTTTATGATAACGAAGCTTTGATTCATCGAAATCATCACCAATACCAGCACCAAGTGCCATTACAACCGGCTGAAGCTTCTCATTTGAGAATACTTTATCAATACGAGCCTTCTCAACATTGAGCATCTTACCCCAAAGTGGAAGGATAGCCTGATATTTACGCTCTCTTCCCTGCTTTGCAGACCCACCAGCTGAGTCACCCTCAACGATAAAGATCTCACAGAATTCAGCTTCATTTGACTGACAATCAGCAAGTTTTCCTGGAAGACCACCGCCCTCAAGGCCTGTCTTATTCTTTCTGGACATATCACGTGCTTTTTTAGCAGCATCACGTGCTCTGGATGCAGAAAGACATTTATCCATAATGATCTTGGATACATCAGGATTCTCTTCAAGGAAGATCATAAACTTATCAGCTACTGCATTTTCTACCAATGAACGGATCTCAGCATTACCAAGTTTTGACTTAGTCTGACCCTCAAACTGAGGCTCAGGAAGTTTAACGGAAATAATAGCAGATAATCCTTCTCTAGTATCTTCCGGCTGAAGTTTAGCATCATTATCCTTAAGGAACTTGTATTTTCTCGCATAATTGTTGATAACACGAGTCATTGCAGCTCTAAAACCGGTAAGGTGAGTACCACCTTCAACTGTAGCGATATTATTAGCATAACTATATACATTCTCTGTATATGAATCGTTATACTGAATAGCAATTTCTACAAAGCAATCACCAGATCTTGTAGCCATATAGATAGGTGGATTATGAAGAGCTTCCTTATGTCTGTTAAGATATTCAACAAATGAGATAATACCACCATCATAATGCAAATGTACCTTATTTGGTGTTTCTCCTCTGTCATCGCACAATTCAATAGTAACTTCTCTGTTAAGGAAAGCCATTTCGCGATAACGAGAGATCATTGATGAAAAATCGAAGGTAATATCATCAAAAATAGTGTTGTCAGGGAAAAAATTAGTAGTTGTACCTGTATCTGAAGGATCACATGTACCAACGATATGGAGAGGTACTGTTGTAACACCACGCTCAAATTCGATCTCGTAGATATTACCCTCACGTCTTACCTGAACCTTCATATGCTCAGAAAGAGCATTAACTACAGAAGCACCAACACCATGGAGACCACCTGATACACTATAAGCTCCTCCACCGAATTTACCACCGGCATGAAGAACTGTATGAACTACCTCAACAGTAGGGATGTGCATCTTAGGATGTTCACCAACAGGGATACCTGAACCATTATCTCTAACTGTAACAGATCCGTCCTTTTCAACAGTAAGGAAGATCGTATCACAACGACCTGCAAGTGCTTCGTCAACTGAGTTAGCAACTATCTCATATACGCAATGGTGGAGACCTCTTGGGGTAGTATCACCAATGTACATACCAGGTCTTTTACGAACAGCCTCAAGTCCTTCAAGAACCTGAATATCGCTCTCATCATAGTCACTTGAATTCGATGTATCGAACTCATCCTGACCAGCCGCAGCTGCTTCGATATCTGACATGGATTCTTCCTTATAATCCTCAGTCAGAGCTCTCGGATTCTCCGCAAGGTTACGAAGTTCATCTTCATCTCCGCCTTCAACAGGCTGAAAATACTGATCAACCTCGCCACTTGGCATATTGTTTTCATTATTTTCTTCCATTTTACACTTACCTCTTAGATATGTATTAAAAGCCCTGATATCAGGGCATTTGTAACAATGTTAAATCGCATTTATTCCACAAATTCCGAAGAATTAAGTCGTTTTAAAAGTACAGATTGAGACATTGGAGAAACATATGTTTTCTCATATGTAAGTATCAATGTCTTTGGCAGATCTCCTTCGATATACTGGAGTCTGTTACTTTCTTCCTCGGCTTTAATGAAATTGTTCAGATCCTCATCTGAAGGAAGACTCGTTTCAAGATTAATGATCGCTGTAATAGCAGAAGCCACCACAGAAACATCTCCACCTAAGTGAACGTACATGAATGATCCTCCATAAATGCATTAAAGCATAGTCATACTCATCTATTATAACATAATATGCTTATTATAATATATATTTTTTATTCGGAAACAACATTTCCGTCATCCACATGGAAATAACGGGGAAGGGAAGAGGTATTGATAAGTGATCCGAGTTTGTTCTCCAGATCCTCTTTTTCGGTACAGGTAATGAATATCTGTGCATCTATCATGCCTGAGATGAGGTTTATACGGCGCTTAACATCCAATTCAGAGAAAACATCATCCAGAAGAAGGATAGGTGAGGAGTGACAGAAATCACGAATAATATCCAATTCTGAAAGTTTCAATGATAATGCAGCAGATCTTTGCTGACCTTGAGATGAATAAAGCTTCATCGACATATCGTTAAGAGAAATATCAAGATCATCCTTGTGAATTCCGGTACTCGTAATTCCCCTCTCAGAGTCGTTCTGACGCGTTGCCTTAAATTTGCTGTAAAGGTATTTACTGAGCATAGCCTTAATTGGGCCGTAAATGGCCTTCTGAGCGCTTCCGTCTATAAATGCGTCAAGAGATGCATTTTCTTCAAGAAAACCGTTAATGAGGTCAATAGAGCCTGAAATAGTCGAATAACTTATTTTGAGCTTTTCCTTATTTTCGGAAATATCAAGATGATGAGCTGCTGCATACCTGGATAAGAGTAGGGAATACCTGTATCTGTAAAGGATTATCTCAGCAGATACATCAGCAAGAGGATAATCCCAATAATCCATTATCTCATCATTAGCAGGACCGCCTTTAAAGGATTTCAGAGATGCATTTTTCTGTCCTTCTAGGCGATTAAATCTGTTCAAAAGATCAAAATATGTAGGTGATGTCTTACTTATCAGTAGATTTAAGAACTTTCGTCTTACACTTGGTGCTCCTTTTATGAGATTTAGATCCTCAGGAGCGAAGATAACAGTGTTACAGATTCCCAGATATGAAGCTACTTTGGAAATCTGCATATTATCCTGCATTAAAACTCTTTTTGGAGATATTTTAGTGTTTTCAGCTGATTTTTCAGTATAATAATCAACCTCAAGTTCAGTTTTATAATCATCACTAGGATCCAAAAGATCAATTTTGATCTTATACTCGTTTTCATCAAAAGTTATAAGATCCCTATCCTTTGTTGTCCTGTGCGAAGCAAGGCATGAACAAACATTTATGGCTTCAATGATATTGGTTTTACCCTGAGCATTAAAACCATAGATAATATTAACAGAAGGCCCGACATCAAGATCAAGCCTTCTGTAATTTCTGAAATTTGTAAGATGTATGGATCTTATTATCATCGTCTGATAGGGAGGATGAGATAAACGAATTCATCTCCTTCATTCTGAGTAATGATACAAGGTCCCTGACCGCCATTAAATTCGATCTTGATAGTCTCATCATCGATATTCTTAAGAGCATCGATAAGATAACGTGCATTAAAGTCGATATCTATCTTCTCACCTGTAAGTGAAGCTTCAACATCTTCTCTTAATGTACCGCAATCAGTATTAGCAGTAACTGTAAGAACTGTTCCGCTCTCATTCATATAGAACTGAACAGGACATCTTCTCTCATCAGTAAGGATGATAAGAGCAGCACGCTCAACAGCATCGAGCAATGCCTTCTTATTGATCGTCATAACAGACATAGGGTTCTTCTTGATGATTGAATTATAAGCAACGAAAGGTCCCTTAATAAGTCTGGAAACGATACGTACATGTCCGATATCGAAAAGAAGATGGTTATCAGATGAATAGATGATAACTTCTTCATCTTCTGTCTTATCATCGAATATCTTAGCTGCTTCATTTAATGCTTTACCAGGAATGATGTAATTCATCTGTGGGAATTCTTCGCCTGCATATGTCTTACGAAGAGCCATTCTGAAGCCGTCGATAGCAACCATTGTGATATCTCTGCCATTACTCTCGAGATAACAACCTGTAAGAGACTGTCTGGAATCATCCTTAGATACTGCAAAGATAGTCTTACTGATCATCTTCTTGAGCATAGCCTGTGGAAGGATGATCTTATTGTTATTACCAATTACAGGGATCTTAGGATAACCTTCTGAAGAATTACCTCTGATATTGAATACTGTAGAACCACTCTCAATAGAAAGACCAAATCTGTCATCTGTTGTAATAGTTACGTTCTCATCCGGAAGCTTTCTGATGATCTCACCAAAGATCTTAGAGTTGATAACTACTGAACCTTCGCTTATAACGTCAGAATTAACATCTGCTTCGATACCTGTCTCAAGATCATAACCTGTGAGCTTTACTTTAGAATCTTCTGCCTGGATAAGGATACCTTCAAGAATAGGTACTGTTGTATTTGTCTTAACGGCTTTTTGTACTATAGAAATAGCAGAATCAAGGCTGTTCTTGCTGCAATTAAACTTCATCTTAAATAATCCGCCTTTCATAATAATAAAAACTTTACCGTAATATTATACTTTATAAAGGCTCGAAAATGAAATGTTTTTTATATTTGTATAAATTTTCTATCAGTACTCAGTATTATGTCAGCCGTAAAAGTTGATAACTTACACAAATACAGTTGTAGCAACAGTTTCCACGTTTTAAAACAGTGTGGAAAAACCAAGAATTGTTGTCGATAAAATGGTGGTTTTTAACATTGTTACTTATCAACATTTAATCCACGATTTGATAACAATGAATTATTCACATATCAACATTTTCTGTTGATAACTTTTATTCCATCGATTTTTTGATTTTTGCTACATCTGCGAGAAGTTCAGGATCGTCATCTACCTTGTTGATAGCATTAATGAGAGTAGAGTGATCTCTTCCACCAAAGAACTTACCGATAGTCTTAAGAGAAAAGTTATCGAGCATCTCTCTGCAAAGATAGATAGCAACGTATCTAGGAGTGATTATCTCCTTGCTCCTGTTCTTTGACTGGATCTTTTCAACTGAAACACCATAGTACTTGGATACCAGAGATATGATGAGCTCAGGTGAGATCTGCTGTGACTTCTTAGGTGAGATGATATTCTTTAGCTTATCTTCTGCAAATTCCAGTGTGATCTCTTCGTTAGACATCGCATAGAAAGATGAGAGAATATTATAAGCACCATTAAGGTCACGAATATTCTTCGTGATATTCTCACATATATAGATCTTTGCTTCTTCGCTGATCTTAATGTTGATCTGTTCGAATTTAGCACTTAAGATAGCCATTCTTGTCTCGAAATCCGGTGGCTGAACGTCCATTGTATAACCGTTCTTAAATCTTGATGTAAGACGTTCATCAAGGGAAGTAAGGTTATTAGGAGCTTTATCAGATGTGATGACGATCTGTTTTCCGGAAGTAATAAGGCTCTCAAAAGTATTGAAGAATTCTTCCTGGATACCTTCTTTACCGATAAGGAACTGGATATCGTCGATCATAAGTACATCAACGTTTCTGTAAAGATTTCTGAAAGGCTCGAAATTCTTCTTAGAGATACAGTTGATATATTCGTTTGTAAAGTTTTCGCATGTCTTATAGATTACTTTAATGCTCGGATCATTATTTATGATGCGATTTCCTATAGCATGCATAAGGTGTGTTTTACCAAGACCTGAATTACCGAACAGGAAAAGCGGATTATACTGAGTCTGTCCAGGTTTATCAGCTACTCTGACACTTGCAGCCTGAGCGTATCTGTTACAGTTACCTACTATAAAGTTCTCAAACGTAAGTTCAGGATTAAGGTTAGTATCAACAGAAACTCTTCTGTCTACAGTTCTTTCACTTATCTTCTTTTCGGCGATGGATACAGTATTAATGGCCTTATCGTCACCTTCAATGACAAATCTGACCTTATAGTACTTGTCAGATACAGCATGAATCGCATCCTCTATGCAGGAAGTAATACTCTTGTCTTTGACTATATTCATCGAAAACTCATCACGACAGGAAAGGACTATAACATCATCTATTTCCTTAACGTATTTCATCTTTTTGAGAACGCTGTCAAATACTACACCTTTAATGCGCGAATCCAATTCGAGGAGAGATAATGATTTCTCCCAGATTATTTCTGACATAACCCCAACTCCTTAAAAAAAGTGAAAAAGTAAACATATAATATCACAGAAATGCATTATAATAATGTTACAAATTTCGATTTTATAGCAAAAACGGAGTCTTTTATGAAATCAGTCAACGGAGAGAAGTTTTTTGGTACTGACGATGTCGACAGAGCCAAAAATGAGCAGAGAAGAAGGAAGAACAAGAAGATCAGTAATGTTCTTCTGGTCCTTGCTATCCTTTTCGCGTTGACAGCAGCAATACTCCTCTTGATAGATCCAATTAAGAACAGGATGAGGAAGAAAGTCGTTGAGAATAAGATCGAAGAAGTTGAAGCTCAGATCATTAAGGCGGAAGTAACGGAATATACTTTTGTAGTTCCGAAAGATGCCAATAAGATCAGCGGAGAAGACTACGATGTTTACGGTGACGATACCAATGAAGAACTCGTTAAACAGGATATCGAAGCAGCGATGGAAGAGCTTCCTGACGATGTTGTCCTTACTGTAATCGGAATCATCGATATCCCGTCGATTGAATGTCATGATCTTGTTTTCGATAATGATTCTGTTATCGATCTTCGCTACGGAATAGGACATCACCAGACTTCTGTTCTTCCGGGACAGGAAGGAAACTGCTGCCTTCTCGGACACCATATGCGTGTTGAAGGTGTATTCTTTAATAAGCTCATAGATGTTAAAGTAGATGACGAAGTTAAGATCACTATGATCGACGGTAAGGAATATATCTACATCGTCGATAAGACCATAATAGTCGATGCTTCAGAGCTTGATGATTATGTTGACGGAGATGACGGAGAAGGAAAGCAGATCACTCTTGTCAGCTGTACATATACAAGTGAAGGAAAGAAGAGGATCCTCGTTATCGGACATATAATGGAGGGCGAGGACTAAGTTTAAATGAGATTTTTTATAGCTAAGATTGCGGCTAAGACCGTAAAACTTATATTAAGGATCCTGGGAAGAGGAGCTACCACTTTACCTGGTAAGACAGCGTTGAAGTTCGATCCTAACGTGATCAGCAAGGCTTCCAGGGATAAGTACATCATTACAATAACCGGAACGAACGGTAAGACTACCACATCTCACATGATCTCTGAGATGATATCGTCTTTTGACGAATATGAGGTCATCAACAATATCTCAGGCGCTAATCTGGCCTCAGGTATTGCAACTACGCTTCTTTGCGAGAAGCCTAAGACGGATAAGAAGGTCATCTATGTTCTTGAGACTGATGAAGCTGCTTTCGCTAAGATCGCAGGTTCTCTGAAGCCTAGGATATCAGTAGTTACCAACCTTTTCAGAGATCAGCTCGACAGATACGGTGAACTTACACACACAAGAGACCTCATTGCTTCAGGTATCGACAAGACAGCAGCCCGTCTCATCTTAAACAGTGACGATTCTCTTGTTGCGGCTCTTGGTAAGGGCAGGGAGGACCGAAGCATGTTCTTCGGAATGAACAAGGAATCCATGGCCTTCAATAACGAGACTTATCCTTCTCGAAAAGGCGTCCTGAAGGCTTCAAGTGACGCAGTTTACTGTCCTGACTGTAAGGTTAAGTACGAATATAAGTCCAGAAGTTTCAGTCATCTTGGCGATTTTTACTGTCCTTCATGCGGATTTAAGAGCCCTGAGACTTCTTACTCAGTTATCTACGACCTTAAGAACAGCCCTTCTGATGAGGGTTATGAATTTAAGATCACTCATGGTGATGAGACTGAAGATCTCGCACTTAAGATCCCTGGTATGCATAACCTCTACAACACTTGCGCTGCAGTATCTGCGGTAAGTGAGATGCTCAAGACCATGAACGTCGAAGATCCTTTCAATAAGGCTTGTAAGGCTTCTTCCATCGTTAAGGCTGCTTTCGGAAGAATGGAGAAGATCGAGCTTCCTGGAAACAAGAAACTCTGTATCCTTCTTGTTAAGAACCCTGCGGGACTCGACAGATCACTGTCATTTGTTGCAGAAGCTCATGACGCTAAGGCATTGATGTTCCTGCTTAACAGCAATATCGCTGACGGTAAGGATGTATCGTGGATCTGGGACGTTGATTTCGAGAGTAAGGCTGATTCATTTCCTGAGAAGATCTATGTATCAGGCGAGCGCTACGGTGATATGCTCCTTAGAGTCGATTACGGCGGAGTATCCAAAGATAAGATTAAATCTGCTCCGATGAATGAGGCAGTTAGTCTTCTTAAGAAGGCTATCGAAGAATGCGAAGAGGGAGGATGTGTATATGTCCTTCCGAACTATACGGCAATGCTCGATCTGAGAGGTAAACTCGTAAACGAGCTCGGAATCAAGGATTTCTGGAAGTGAGGGATAATATGAGCGACATTAAACTTACTATCGGACATTTTTATCCAGACCTTCTGAATCTTTACGGAGACAGAGGTAACGTTCTCGCGCTCTATACCAGAGCTAAGCGCCGCGGTATCGATGTGGAGATCAAAGAGATATCCATCGGTGATGACCTTGATCCTGAAAGCATTGATATTGCTTTCCTCGGAGGCGGTCAGGATAACGAGCAGAACATCCTTAAGAACGATCTGGTCCACACTAAAGGCCCTGTTATCAAGGAGATGATCGAGAGCGGCAAGGTATTCTTATGTATCTGCGGCGGCTATCAGATGCTTGGTAAATACTATCTGGAGCACGACGGCAACAAGCTCGAGTGCTTGGGCGCGATCGATATCTACACTGAAGCTAAGAAAGAGCGATTCATCCAGGATACTGTCTATGAGATAACTCTTCCTTCAGGTAAGGTCTGCAAGGTTGCTGGATTTGAGAATCACAGCGGAAGGACCCACTTGGGAGAGTCCGTCAAGCCTCTCATGAAAGTCATCAAAGGTGCCGGAAATAACGGTGAGGACGGCTTTGAGGGCGCTAGATACAAGAATGCTTTCTGCACATATTCACACGGAAGCTTCCTTCCGAAAAATGCTGCGATAACCGATCTTCTTTTGGAGACTGCGCTTAAGAATAAGTACGGCGAAGACTATGTTTTACCTGAATTAAGCAGTGAAACTGAGGATTTCGCGCTTCAGAAGGCTTTAGAGTATTTAAATATCTGAATCGGCAAAAATCAGTAAATATTGTGACAGATTATGAAATTGAAATCCTTTTATATATGAATTATAATCAGTACCGTTGGTCAAAAACACATAATCAAATATAATCGGAGGTTTTTATGGTTAAGGCTATCGTTGGAGCTAACTGGGGTGACGAAGGAAAAGGTAAGATAACAGACCTTTTGGCTTCTGAGTCAGATATTGTTATCCGTTTTCAGGGTGGTGCCAATGCAGGACATACTATCATCAACGAGCACGGTAAGTTCGCACTTCACTTGATGCCTTCCGGTGTCTGCCATGAGAACATAGTAAATATAATCGGTAACGGCGTTGCATTTAACATTCCTAAGTTTATTGAAGAGCTCAATAACCTTAAGGAGAGAGGAATCGTTCCTCAGATCAAGGTTTCTGACAGAGCTCAGATCGTAATGCCATACCACATTCTTTTCGATCAGTATGAGGAAGAGAGACTTGGCGGTAAGGCTTTCGGTTCTACAAAGTCAGGTATCGCTCCTTTCTATTCAGATAAGTATGCTAAGATCGGTTTCCAGGTTGGTGAGCTTTTCGAGAAGGAAGCATTGAAGGAGAAGATCGAGAGAGTTCTCGAGATCAAGAATGCTCTTATCGTTCACCTCTACAAGAAGGATCCAATCGACGCTAACGAGCTTTTCGAGGAAGTTTCCAAGTGGGCTGATCTCGTTAAGCCATATGTATGTAACACACAGAGCTACCTCCACGACGCTATCAAGTCAGGTAAGAAGATTCTTCTTGAAGGTCAGCTCGGTTCAATGAAAGATCCTGACCTTGGAATCTATCCTATGGTTACATCTTCTTCTACTCTCGCTGGTTACGGTGCAGTAGGCGCAGGTATCCCACCATATGAGATAAAGGACGTTGTAACAGTTGTTAAGGCTTATTCTTCTGCAGTTGGTGCAGGTGCTTTCGTAAGTGAGATCTTCGGTGATGAGGCTGATGAGCTCCGTAAGCGCGGTGGTGATGCTGGTGAGTACGGTGCTACAACAGGTCGTCCACGTCGTATGGGTTGGTTCGACTGTGTTGCTTCCCGTTACGGTTGCCGTGTTCAGGGTGCTACAGAGGTCGCTCTTACAGCTATCGACTGTCTCGGATACCTCGATGAGATCCCAGTATGTACCGGTTACATCGTAGACGGCGTTGAGACAAAGGATTTCCCTAATCCTACAAAGCTTGATTCCGCTAAGCCTGTATTCAAGAAGCTTCCGGGCTGGAAGTCTGATATCAGAGGCGTTACAGAGTTCGATAAGCTCCCTAAGGAAGCTAAGGATTACGTTCTCTTTATCGAAAAGGAACTCGGAGTTCATATCTCCATCGTTTCAACAGGACCTAAGAGAAACGAGATCATCTACAGATAAGATCATTTTTGAGCAAGCCGAAAAGGCTGTCTAAATTTGTACGCAAACCCCTGAAGTTTGACTTCGGGGGTTATTTGATCTACTGACAAAACTCACGAAGACAACAAAAACAGGAACTCTCATAGCATGGTTTTATTAATTAACAGATAGTGATAAAATAAATTTATGAATTGAAGGGAAGTGTATCTTACCAGGAAAGCAATTAAATCAGGGGGTTGACGGCTGTGATAAGGTTTCCGATAATCTTCGAGGCAGGCAGGCAGGCAGGCAGGCA
>JAGCGE010000279.1 GCA_017649745.1 Clostridiales bacterium
AAAGAGCCGTTCTATTCGATCTCGTTTTTTGAAGATCGTGTTCTTGTTGCGCTCTTAGGACAGAGTACTGTTTATTCGGTATCTCAGGATAATGCAGCATCCTTGATCTGTAAGCTTAAAGGTGAGGGAATTGCTTCATTACCTTGCTCTCATTCTTATAAGACAAGATCTAAATGTATGGCTAAGCCTTTTTCTGATCTGAAGAGTGTTTTCGATACAGAGATATGTGCTTATGTCCTTAATTCCGTTGCAGGAAATGATGTTAGTTTCTCGACAATATTCGAGCGTACGACAGGACTTATTTATCCGATCGAATCCGATCAGACTTCCGGTCAGGTTTCGCTCTTTGATACAGTCGATGATAATACTAAACTTAAGAATGCTGCAGGGGATGCTATCCTTGATATCTATGTTGCGAAAACACAGTTTAAGATGATCGCTGATAAAGGATTGGAAAGACTTTTATATAATATCGAGTTCCCTTTGGTCATCACTCTCGATACGATCGAACGCAACGGAATGTATGTGTCTAAAGATGAACTCATTAGGCTCCATGAGGATTTTAAGGAAAGACTTCAGAATATTGAGAAAAAGATCTATGAGTTGACAGGGGAGGAGTTCCTTATCAGTTCACCAAAGCA
This sequence comes from Clostridiales bacterium, assembly GCA_017649745.1. The sequence goes on from JAGCGE010000279.1 coordinate 642, forward strand.
GCTTTCTTTTGTTCTTTTCGATAAGCTTGGACTTAAGCATGGAAAGAAAGGTAAGACAGGTGTTTATTCTACATCTGCTGAAGTTCTTCAGAGTCTTTATGATGAGCATCCTGCGATACCATACATTATGGAATACAGGGCATTAAGTAAACTCGATTCTACTTATGCGGTTGGTCTTACAGATAAGATCGATAGCGACGGAAGGATCAGGACTACTTTTACTCAGGCTATGACAAATACCGGAAGACTATCTTCTACTGATCCTAATCTTCAGAATATCCCTGTCAGATCATCTGAAGGTGAGAAGATAAGAAATGCATTTGTCGCTCCTGAAGGCAAGGTACTTGTTGATGCCGATTATTCACAGATCGAGCTTCGACTTTTGGCTTCTATGTCAGGCGACGAGATCATGTGTAAGGCATTTAATGAAGGTCAGGATATCCATAGCAGAACAGCTGCGGGACTTTTTGCAGTCGAGGAAGATCAGGTGTCTTCATCTCAGAGGGCACTCGCAAAAACTGTTAATTTCAGTATAGTTTACGGTGTAACAGAGTACGGTCTTTCTCAGGATCTTCACATCAGTTTTGCTGAGGCTAAGCACTTTATCGAATCATATAAGAGACAGTTCCCTAAGGTTACTTCTTATCTGGAATCCCTTAAGAACAAAGGTGAGTCTGACGGATATGTAGAGACATTATTCGGCAGAAGAAGATATCTTAATGAACTTAAATCTCAGAATAAGAATCTGAGGGAATTCGGTCTTCGTGCAGCTATGAATACGCCTATACAGGGTACAGCTGCAGATATCATCAAGATAGCTATGAACAAGGTTAATAAGGCTCTTGAAGAGAAACTTCCGACAGCTAAACTTGTTATGCAGGTTCATGATGAATTGATAGTAGAATGTAATAAGGAAGATGCGGATCTTTGTTCTAAGATCCTTAAGGAAGAAATGGAAAATGCCGTTAAGCTTAATGTTCCTCTGATCGCTGATTGCGGTGTCGGAGATACATGGCTTAAGGCTAAATAAGGAGGCATTTAGATGTTTGTGTTAGGCGTTACGGGCGGTATAGGTACCGGTAAGAGTACTGTTTCAGGTATTCTTCGCAATAGAGGTCTTTTAGTCCTTGATGCTGATAAGATCTCCCGTGATGTTACTGATGTTAATGGCATCGCTAACCAGGAGATCTCTGAAGTGTTTGGCGCTCGCTCTATAAAGGGTGGAGCTCTTGATAGAAAATACATCTCATCGATTGTTTTTAACGATAAGACAAAACTTGATATCCTTTCTTCGATCATTCATAAGTATGTTCTGAAATATATTGCTGATCAGCTTGAAAGCGAACGTACCAAAGGAACTAAATGCGTGGTCCTTGATGTTCCGATCCCAGTTAAAAAGGGTTTCGTTGACAAGTGTAATCAGATCTGGGTCATAACATGTGAGACTGAGACAAAATTGAAAAGACTCATTGATAGAGGCATGACGCTTGATGATGCAAAGCGTCGTATCGCTATGCAGATGACAGATGAAGAATATTTAAGTATCGGTGATATCGAAGTTAATAATTCCGGCACTTTTGAAGAACTTTATGAGAAGGTAGATAAGCTTATAATCGAACAGCTTCATGAGAGGGGGATAAGGATATGATCACAGCTTCAATGATCATCTGTCTTATATTGCTCCTTTTATCAGTAGCTATGCTTCTTGGTGTACTTTTTACCGATAAGATGAGACCTGTTAAGTTCCGTAAGTTCTTCGCGGCAACTACGATAGTTTATATTACCGGTAATATTCTTATAACTACTATCAACATGCTTAATTCATCGCTGCCTGTGATATTTACAGTTATATCGGAATCTGTAATACTTGTAGTATATTCTTTTTCGATGTTTATGATACATAAGCTTGGTACGAGCTTTGAAGATATAAGCAACGCAAACAAAAAAGAGAATACGGAGGAAATTTTATGAGTAAGAACACCAGTTACATTTTGATCTCGATACTTTCGCTTCTTTTGGGCGGAGTTATCATCGTCTATCACTCACAAGTTGAATCTAAGGTAATGCTTATCATCGGCATTGGACTCATCGTTCTTGGAGTATTCAATATTATTTCTTCATTCTTCAAAAACGGTGATGAGAAGAAAAAGAGTACTCTTATCGGAGATATTGTTATCGGTGTGGTAATTATCGGTTTAGGTATCGTTCTGTTACTTGATATCTCTGTAGTTAATACTGCTATTACAGTTGTACTTGGTGCATTCTTTATCCTTGAAGGTATTAGAAGGATCGTTTACGGTATCAAGACATATAATAAGAATCCTGGTTGGTTCATAGCTCTGGTTCTTGCTATTATTGTTATCGGCGGCGGAGTTTTCTTTATCCTTAAGCGTGATCTTGCAACTGATATCCGTCTCCTTCTTGTCGGTATCGCTCTTATTGTTCTTGGTGTTCAGGGAGTTATCGCTGTTCTTTCTGGTAAAAAGAATAATAAGAAAGAAAAGGTTGAAAAGAAAGATAAGAATGATAAGAAGATAAAGGCTTGATTTAATTCTTTTCGAAAATAAAAGCGGGTGCATATCTAGTCGATATACGCCCACTACTTTTATGCGAAAAATTAGATCAAACGTTAAATCTGAAGAGAACTACATCTCCGTCTTTCATAACGTATTCCTTACCCTCTGATCTTACAAGACCCTTTTCTCTTGCTGCTGCATATGTACCGCAAGCCATAAGATCATCGAATGCAACTACTTCAGCACGAATGAATCCACGCTCGAAGTCGGAGTGGATCTTTCCGGCTGCCTGAGGTGCCTTAGTTCCGTTCTTGATTGTACAAGCACGAACTTCCTGAGGACCTGCAGTAAGGTAAGAGATAAGTCCCAAGAGCTTATATGAAGCCTGGATCATCTTATCAAGACCAGCGCTGTCGATACCGAGATCATCAAGGAACATCTGACGATCTTCAGGTTCGAGCTGAGAAAGCTCTTCTTCGATCTTAGCTGAGATTACAACTACTTCGCTGTCAGTTGTCTTAGCGATCTCACGAACTGTATTAACGTATGGGATATCAGGATTCTTGATATCATCTTCAGCGATATTTGCGCAGTAGAGGACAGGCTTCATTGAGATAAGCTGGCACTCTTTAGCGATTGGGAGTTCTTCCTCGTCGAACTCAAGAGATCTAGCAGGCTTTTCTTCAGAAAGACATGCATAGATCTTCTCGTATACTGCAAGGATCGGAGCATAGGATTTGTCTCCGCCTTTCATCATCTTCTGTGTCTTCTCGATACGCTTTTCCATTATCTCCATATCTGAGAGGATAAGCTCGAGCTCGATTGTTTCGATATCACGCTTAGGATCAGCGCCACCGTCAACGTGAACGACATTAGTATCGTCAAAGCATCTTACTACATGAACGATAGCATCAACTTCTCTGATGTTGGAGAGGAACTTGTTACCAAGACCTTCACCTTTGCTTGCGCCTTTAACAAGACCAGCGATATCGACGAATTCGATGATAGCAGGTGTGTATTTCTGAGGATCATACATCTTAGCAAGTTCGTCGAGTCTTGAATCAGGAACTGATACGACACCTACGTTAGGTTCGATAGTGCAGAACGGGTAGTTTGCTGATTCTGCTCCTGCTTTAGTGATCGCATTGAAAAGTGTACTCTTTCCTACGTTTGGAAGACCAACGATACCAAGTTTCATTATTTATTCCTCCGAATTAATATACCTATTTATAACAACTTACGTATTCTAACACATATACATTTCTTTTCAAATCAATATATATACAAATAAATCTCTCGATATATCAGTGCTTTCAGGCATTTTACGACGAATTTGTCGAAATTTGTATTTTTTGTCGCTTTTTTCGAAAAGGCTAGTTGTTATCATCATCAAAAAAGTGAGGTGACAATATGCCTAAGATATCTACAGGAAGAGTTTTTTCGGCTTTTGCAGACGGGTTGAACGGAGAACCTGTTACAATCGAGGTTTCGATCACTCCAGGACTTCCGTCTTTCGACATCATCGGTATGTGTGATGCTTCGATCAGAGAATCAAAGGGAAGGATACTTACAGCGATTAAGAAATCAGGTTATTCGATCCCTAAAGGTCACATAACCGTCAGTATATCTCCATCTTTTCTACGTAAGAAGGGATCGGGTTTTGATCTTCCCATTGCTATAGGAGTTCTGATGACAGCAGGGTTCCTACCGGGTATCGACAAGATGAGGATTTTTGCGAATGGAGAACTTACACTTAATGGTGAGATCCATGGAACTCCGGGAGCTGTTATGAGGATCTCAGCGATCGCTCCTGACAGTTATGATGCATGTTTTATTCCTAAAGATGAATATGATAGTGCTGCATGCTGTGAGAAAAAATGTATCTTCGTATCATCATTTCAAGAAGTATGTAATCTTATTTCAAAAGGTAAATTTGAACATACTGTTCCTGAGATACCTGTATTTAAAGAACCTGATAATAAGATACTGGATTTTTCTGCTCTTAAAGGTCAGGAGAAAGCTTCAAGAGCAATATTTCTGGCTGCATGCGGTTGGCATAATATCCTTCTGATCGGAAGCAGCGGTTCAGGTAAGACAACTGCTTCTCAGATTATAGAAGGACTTATGCCGATTCTTGATAAAGATGAACTTAAAGACGTCTTTAAACTAAATAACGGAGTTGGAATAGAGACTTGCATCTCATCGGATTCATATCAAAGACCATTCAGAACAGTAACTCCTTCTATTAATCTTACCGGTCTTATAGGATCAGCAAACGGGTTTAAGCCTGGAGAGATCAGTTTTGCAGATCATGGTGTTCTTTTTGTGGATGAGCTGTGTGAATTTGGTTCGAAGTATATTGATTCATTAAGGATACCTATGGAAGAACATAAGATCACGCTTAAAAAGGCGGGCAAAGCGATGGAGTTTCCGGCTAACTTCCTTTTTGTAGGAGCTACAAATCCATGCAGATGCGGTCTTTATCTCGAAAAGCCGAGTAAATGCACTTGTTCGTTAGCAGTTAGGAATAATTATCTTGGGAAGATATCAGGTCCGTTTGCAGACAGGATCGATCTAGTAACTGAGATGTATTCAGTTGATGCTAAGGGTCTTAAGGAGGCTGTTTCTTCAGTAAATGAAGAAAAGAGCAGGGAATTAAGAAAGAAGGTTAAGGAGTGTTGGGATATCGAGCATGAAAGATATAAGAACACAGATATGCCATATGCGCTTAACGGGAATTTTGATAGCGATAATCTTTCCGAGATATTACGTGCTGACTCAAAAGTTATCGATTATGCGTCGAAAGCCGCTTCTGTTGGCGGATATTCGGTAAGAAGCTTTAAACGACTTCTTAAAGTCGGAAGAACTATTGCTGATCTCGATAATCGTAAGGATATCAGGGAGAGCGATATAGCGGAAGCAATGAGTTATAGGTTTAGGAGCAAGTTATGAGTGAAAACGATAAGATCATGTTCTGGGCAGCGGCCTTTCACAATGGATATATAAATAATAAAGATGTAAATGA
>JAGCGE010000280.1 GCA_017649745.1 Clostridiales bacterium
AACTACAAGAATCTTGTAGACAGCTACGTAAAGGTAGAAGACTGGAGAGTTAAGGAGAATTCTACCGTTACATATTCTGTCGGAGGACTCATTCTTTCAAACTCCGGTGCGGTAACAGCCAACTACTGGCTTTCTGAGATCTATGACGAAGAGATAGCTGAAGCACATCGTAATGCCGATATCCACATCCACGATCTTTCAATGCTCACAGGATACTGTGCAGGATGGTCTTTAAAGCAGCTCATCCAGGAAGGCTTGGGCGGCATCGTAGGCAAGATCACATCTGCTCCTGCAAAGCACCTCTCCACACTTTGCAACCAGATGGTTAACTTCCTCGGCATCATGCAGAACGAGTGGGCAGGCGCTCAGGCTTTCTCCTCTTTCGATACATACTTAGCACCTTTCGTTAAGATCGATAACCTCTCATATAAGCAGGTAAAGCAGGACATCCAGTCCTTCATCTATGGCGTTAACACACCTTCCAGATGGGGTACACAGAGCCCGTTCACAAACATCACTCTCGACTGGACAGTTCCGAACGACCTCGCTGAGCAGAATTGTATCGTAGGCGGCAAGGAAGTCGACTTCAAGTACAAGGATTGTAAGGCTGAGATGGACATGGTTAACCGTGCTTTCATCGAGATCATGATCGAAGGCGACGCTAACGGCCGTGGCTTCCAGTATCCTATCCCTACATACTCCATCACCAGAGATTTCGACTGGTCTGAGACAGAGAACAACAAGCTCCTCTTCGAGATGGCTGCAAAGTACGGTATTCCTTACTTCTCCAACTACATCAACTCCGACATGGAACCTTCCGATGTACGTTCTATGTGCTGCCGCTTAAGACTTGACCTTCGTGAGCTCCGTAAGAAGTCCGGTGGTTTCTTCGGTTCAGGCGAATCCACAGGTTCTGTCGGCGTTGTTACTATCAACATCCCGAGAATCGCTTATCTCGCAGCAGATGAGAAAGACTTTTACAACAGACTTGACCACCTCATGGATATCGCTGCAAGATCTCTCAAGATCAAGAGAAACACGATCACAAAGCTTCTCGACGAGGGTCTCTATCCTTACACAAGACACTATCTCGGAACATTCAATAACCACTTCTCCACAATCGGTCTTGTCGGCATGAACGAAGCAGGCCTCAACGCAAAGTGGATCAGAAAGGATCTCACTCACGAAGAGACACAGGCATTCGCAGCTGACGTTCTCAATCACATGAGAAACAAGCTCTCCGAATATCAGGAGAAGTACGGCGACCTCTATAATCTTGAGGCTACACCTGCAGAGTCTACAGCTTTCCGTCTTGCTAAGCACGACAAGGCTAGATATCCCGACATCATCACAGCAAACGATGCTTCCGGCGTATTCTATTACACCAACAGCTCACACCTTCCTGTCGGCTACACATCAGATATCTTCGATGCTCTTGATGTTCAGGATAATCTCCAGACTCTCTACACATCAGGTACGGTATTCCACGCATTCTTAGGCGAGCGTCTCCCTGACTGGAAGGCTGCTGCATCTCTCGTAAGAAAGATCGCCGAGAACTACAGACTGCCTTACTACACAATGTCTCCTACATACTCCATCTGCTCCGTTCACGGATACCTCCCCGGCGAAGTAAAAGCTTGCCCTGAGTGCGGCGGCCCGACCGAAACATACAGCCGTATCACAGGTTACTATCGTCCTGTTAAGAACTGGAACGACGGTAAGCTCCAGGAGTTCAAGGACAGAAAGACATACAACACATGCGAGTCTTCAATGAAGCCCAGAACAGCTACTGTTACGATCAGCAAGGCTGAGGAGAAGGAACTTCCCGAGCTCAAGCCCGCACCTGACGCAGTAGGCACAAAGCCGATGCTCTTCACAACACACACATGCGCTAAGTGCAAGGCAGTAAAGGCTATGTTCGACGAGCAGAGATTCGACTATGAACTCATCTATGCTGATGATGATGCAGAGCTCGCAAAGCAGTTCGACATCGTTAACGTTCCTGTCCTCATCATCCCTGATGGCGACGGCGTAAGAAAGTACACCGATGTAGGACCTATCAGACAGTATGTCAACGAGTGCAAAGGTATTAAGTCTTAAGGACTAGGTGATATAAGTAAGCGAAAAACTCCCGCAGTGATCAGTTGCTGCGGGAGTTTTTATTATTTTAATATCGATAAATTAAGTACAGTAAATAACGAAGTCACACTTTTTTATCGAGTTTTTCACCATTTGTCTAAAATCCTTGATATAATTATTGTGAATTATTATTTGCAATCTTTATGAAAGTAGGTGGCCAACTATGAGTAATACTTCAAAGATTTCGCGCAGCCTTATTGCTGCATTGATTACAGTTTGCATGCTCCTGTCATGCATTCCATTTACCAGGACGGTAAGAGCTGATTCCGGTGAAACATTTTATTTATATGTAAAGGTCGAACTAACGGAATCCGGAACGGAAACCGTTACAGATGCTTATTATGCCGACAGCTACACTGCACCTGAAGACGGTTTTTTCTTTTTGTGTGCGGTTTATTCGGGTTACCAGAATCTAACTGTCCCGGGTGATTATACGTCTTGCCTGAATGGTTCTACAGCATCCTTTAATGGCGAGTATGACTCATTCAGTGATTACCTTTTGTTAGACAGTACTTTGCGTTTTACTGATATAACGGTGAAATCCAGACAAGGTACTGGTCTTTTTGGCTATGGTGATAATGTAGTTGGCTGGGCTAACGACATGCTCGATCACGTTAATGATACCTATATCTATTTGGTCGATGATCAGCAGTCATTTAGTTTAAAGACTCCTGGTAATGGCGAGGGAAATGTTTTCGAGACAGATGACCTTACTGTAAAAGGATCATTTTCGATAGCGAATAACCAAATAAAATCTGATAAGCCTAACGTTCTGCGAATTGTAAAGGGGCAGGATAAAGACGGAAGTTTGATCGCAGGCTCCGGCAGCATAACAGGATCCGGAAATGCGCGCCTGGAAATTGGCGATCATGTTTTGGTAAAAGGTGGTCTGAAGCTCTTTAAAGCAGACGGCACACCTGCCTATGACTTTGAAAATGAAACGGGTTTCTATTATCACACAGACGGAACGAAGGGCTTCATTTATGATGCAACCTTAGGCGGCTGGAAGCTTGATGAAGGCGGAAATGGCGGTGGAGAAGATCCGGTTGTTTACGACGACCCTGTAGGCGGCGACAATGTCTACTTTATCTTTATCGACAATGATAAGCTGGGCGAACTTGAACAGCACCAGGGTGATGAGAATTACAACCCCAATTTCAAGGAAAGCGATTTTAAGATCGTTGCCAATACTTTTGCTCCTCAGGATGGATATTCCTGGTACGCACTCTTCTTAAATGGCGTGACAGGTTATGACATTACAACCAAGAACACTCCTCTTAAGGAAGGCAGAGTAAAGATCTTAGCTAATAACTCTCTTGTAATCGCAGGTGAGTGTTATGGCGCGGCTTTCGAGCTCTATGGCCAAAACAGTAGAATAGAATTTACCGGGACAACTGTAACTACCGGTAATAACGAGGTTTACACCGGTGGCTTTACGGAAGCTATGCCAATAGTTAATTTTGTAAGCGGTTTGGATCTTGCAGGATCTTATCTTTATACCTTTACAAGCGACAGGACTATTGAGACTGATGCTTATATGGGTCAGGTGCTTATTAACTCCGGCGTTAAACTGACTATAGGCAATAATTCCTCGACACCTAATACTGAATCAGCAGTTGTTTGGGCTGATGTGATAACTGTTAAAGGAACACTTGAGATCGTTCACCGTGAACCGGGCGAAAATATCTGGCCTAACGAACTTCATATTGTCCCGGACGGTGCATTGCACATTGAAGATGGCGGAAGCTTGATCGGTGGCAGCAATTCTATTCTTGCATTAGAACGCGGTGCATCGATCAGCGGATTTACCGTGTATGCTGAAGATGGTACAACTGTATTAGGTTCTTCCTCACAGAACCTGGAGCAGTCTGAGGCTTTCGTTAATTCAAACGGCAAGTGGGTACGTACTGATTTTGGCGGACCTAACAATGACTTTGAAGGCCTTCAGGTCAGATATGACGATCATGTCATCGATAAAGTCGAATACTCAACAGATGGAGTAAATTACTCTGACCTGCCTGAGCGAAATGTATTCGGCAAAGACGATATTCCCAATGTTATTTATTTCAAAGTTTCACCTAAATCAGGAGAAGAAGAAAGAGAATTTGAGATGGGTTACATTGACGGTCCTGATTTCGAAACAGACGAAAGGGACTGGCAGTGGACATTTGAAAACGCACATATCATATCCGGTAAGATTATATTTGCAGTCGAAAAAACAACAATTACCAAAGATCAGTTTATAGTTGATTTCCATACCAAGGGCGGCGGATTCAACGAAAACTACGAGGGAATCGAAGTCAGATTTGACGGCGGCAGAATCGCCGGCGTTCAGTATTCTGTTGATAATGGAACTTTCAAGGATGTTCCTGAGGACCATATTATTCCTAAAGATACAGTAGACAGCTGCACTACAAGCATCAGATTCAAGGTTACTCCTAAGCAAGGCGAAGAAAACAGAAATTATGTCCTTGATTATGTGGATGGTCCTGATTACAGTGTCGGTGATGAGACATGGGTAAGAGAACGCGTTGAGCACGACAATGGTGAAAACTATATTTTCACGATCAATAAGACAGCTATTACCAAGAATCAGTTTGTCGTTGATATTTTTGCGGATGATGGCGGAAATCCCCCTCAGCCTCAAGACGGCATGCAGGTTAACTATGACAACAATGACATCATAGTAAACAGCTACTATTTTGATAATGACAGCGAGCACCCTGTTTCATTAAACAATTTCTTCATTCCTAAGGAAGATCTGGCAGGTCATTCGTCTGTTACTTTCCTTTATACACTTAATGGTATTAAGGCAGTAGATCCGTCAAGAATGCTGCAGGACAACAGCAACCAAGATTTCACGATCTCTGATATCGGTAAGACATCGCTTAAGGTTACTAAGAACGGTGACAATTGGCCGGATTATTGCGAAGTGAATTTTGCTACCGGCGACAATGTATTCCACGTTACAGTTCAGAATGCTCCGGAACAGCCCGAGTATGGTGTATTCTCCTCCAATGATGCGGTAACTCAGAAGCAGGAGAACGGCAACTGCGATTTCAGTTTCAACCTTGATAATGTAGGAACGGATACATTTACAATCACTCCCAAGGAAGGTTATGTAATCTGG
>JAGCGE010000281.1 GCA_017649745.1 Clostridiales bacterium
ACACTAGGTTCATATTTAATATAGAGCCTAATCGCAATTTGGTCAAGAACTTTTTTTCCAATTTACAACTATTTAAGATACAGTTTACAAATCGTTCAAAGAAAAAAATCGTAAATGAAAATTGCTTTTTGGGTGTTGTCCGTTTATAGAATAGCCTTCATTAGGAGCTCAACAGCCAGGGTGCCTGCGCAGGCGCCAACAGCGACTACAAGGAGGCTTCGGTTCCTGAATGCAAGTACTAAAGCGACGACTGTTCCGGCTGCTGCCGAGTAGATCGATCCGGTGCAATAAAAAATGCCTGGAAATGTCATCGCCGAAAGAACAGTATAAGGAATATATTCGAAAAAAGCTTTGATCCTTGGATTGGAGATCTTTTTTCTGAACAGAACAAAAGGGATCATCCTTATCAGGTAGGTGGTTACAGCCATAACTGCAAGATAAATAAAGAACTTGGTATTAGGCATCAGCGTTCACCTCCGTTTTCGAGAGGGGGAGGAAAAGAGCTCCTATAAGAGCCGCAACGACAGCACTGATGATATACATGAATCCTGAAGACAGGAATGAGAAGAAATCCACATAATAGAGCAGGACGGATATTGCGACTGAAATGGCGCTTACGATAGCTACCTGGTACTTCTTACGAGCGACAGGCAGAACGATCGCGATGAACATGCCGTAGATTCCGATCGAGAGAGAATCGATAAGGAAAGCGGGAAGTACGCTTCCTATGAGAGCTCCCAGAGCTGTGCCGAGCGTCCAGCCGAATAAAGGAAGTACCATGAGACCGGCGAAATACTTGCGGCTGAAACTGTCGCCGTGACCCATAGCCACACCGAATATCTCGTCTGTTATTCCGAAAGACAGAAAGATCCTGGAAAGCCAATTAAACGAACTGTCGGCTTTTTGTGACAATGATATCGACATCAGACTGTATCTGACGTTGATGACGAGCTGTGAGACTGCCATCTCAATAAGTCCGCCCGAAGCTGACATAATGCCGATACCGGCAACCTGGCCGGCAGAGGTGACATTAGTTAAAGAGATGAGGATAGCCTGCCACCAGCTAAGGCCCATGCTGATCGCGAGTACGCCAAACGAAAAAGACACGGACAGATAGCCCATGCCGATTGGAAGGCCATGCATAAGACCGGCCTTAAAGTCTGATGATCGAGAATCAGTTTGTCTTGCCATACAACTCCGTGAGTTCGGAGAATGAGAGGTAAAGGTCAAGCGTGTCCGGCTTGGAGATAGGAGTCAAAGTTCCTTCCTTCTCATCTATCGCATAAAGCTCGTTACTTACGCATGCATACTTGGAAACTGTACCAAGAGAACCGTCACCAGGGATCGTAGTCCTAACGATAAAAAGAGTAGTGGCATCAACTGCAAAATATTCGTCAACGTTGCCGCTTCCGTCATCCTTGATGACTTCGAGTGTGCAGGATCTGACTGTATCAGCCTTATTGATACCATCGATATTAGTTACATATGTATATGTACAGGTATTACCCATTGGAGTATATCCTTCTCCGCTGATCATCTTGATCTCTTCTTTATCATTAGAGAAATAATTGGAATATACTTCATCGAAAACATCCACCTTGGCCTTGACCTCTTCGTAAGTCAGCCCTTTTGTCTCGTTTATAGTGATCCCTGCCTCTTCAGAGCAAGAAGAAACGGTGAAGATCATAAATACTGCAAGAATCGATAAAACAAGATTTCTAAACGCTTTTCTCATCAAGGGAATGCTCTCTTTCGGATTATTCGTCAAAGATTATATCATATAATGAATATTGAAGTTGACTTTTTTCTCGAAAGCAAGTAAAATCGTTTGGCAAGTTAAAAAATTGCACGTCAATAGACACTTGGAGAAGTCGCCTAGCCTGGTCGAGGGCGCACGACTGGAAATCGTGTAAACCGCAAAACGGTTTCGAGAGTTCGAATCTCTCCTTCTCCGCCAAAACCCGGTAACCTCAGTTATCGGGTTTTTTGTTATGAGATTTAATGTTACAATTCGTTCGGAGGGTATAACAGATGATTTCTCTTAATGACTATTTATATAACGGTGATACCGTTGCCAAGATATTGCATGTCTACTCGCAGGATCTTAAGGAAAGCGCGATAAAGAATGACAACAGTGTGGATCTTGCTCACAGCAATTGTCTGATACAGATGTCGGAACTATTGGAACATAATGAGTTCCTTACTCTGCAGTCTCAGAAACTTCGCGAATTCTATAAATATATGACGGAGAAGTATCCTTTTCTGGCTTTTACCTTCAAGGGAAGGATAAAGTCGCTGATCCGTCTTGAAGAGAAGATCAACGGAAATATCGTTGAGTACATTTACGATTATCATTGCCGCACGGGCAGTTTCCCTTCTGAAACTGATATCAAGGAACAGATCAGACGCATCAAGGACATGATCGCTTACAGGATCGTTATATCGCTTCCTAAGTGCCATCTGAAGCCGAGTGATGACAGGGAAGAACTGGAGCGTAAATATATCTATGAGATCGCCAATGCTCTTCCGGGTTTTCTGGAAGAACGCGGATTCGAACCTGAAGTATCAGGCCTTGACGGTCAGAGCGACAATATAGATGAGCAGTACAGAAAGTATTACCGCGATTATATATCTGTTCCGAAAGCATACGACTATCGTTCTTTGCACATCGCGTTCTTCGATATTACTTCTAGAAGCAATATCGAGGTGCAGATAAGAACAAAGACGATGGATGATAATGCTGAGATCGGACCTGCTAATCATCTCGGTTATGAGAAAAGACAGGAGCACGATCGAGCACGACGTGAAGCGATACCCGTTGGTGAGAATATCTACTTCGATAATGCTTTTGAACGCGGAATGATCCTTCAGAAATTAGATCTGAGCAAGGTCGATGTGAATATGTTCGGTGCAGTCAATAACTCATTAGTTAACGACGGTTGCGGACTATATAGAGGACGACTCATTCTTCCTTATGAGCATCTCTCAAGATTCCAGAATGATCTTGTGTGAGTGAACAAAAAAACAGCCACCGGTTAGACCGATGGCTGTGTAGTTATTTAATTAATAGGTGGCATCTGATCAGCCGTAACCCTTTCGATGATGATCGGATTGACTACGAATCCAAACTTAATACGTGACTTGAGATATACATATCTGTTCTCAGGTGTGATATCGAATTCCGGATCGTTGGTGCTGCTGCTGAAACTCTGTGTTAAGTGGATCCTGTAATGACCATATGATACAGGGATCCTGATCGTTTCGCCGCTTCCGATATGGCCCAGCGGGATGCCGTTGATATAGATTCCGAATCCTACAGCGCATCCGTACATCGAACTTTTACGACATAACTGGATGACTCCGTCCTCCGGAAGAATGAGCTGGGTACCGCATTGACATGTGGTGTTGCCGGGAATATCTACAACGTTTCCGCATCCCGGACATTTGATTCTAAAATTTTTAGACATAGTGCCTCCTTATTCCATTTGCACAATAGTATGGTCTGTTTATCGACCGAGAAGATTATATCACTTCAGCAGACTTCTTTCTGCGGCGAAATCTTCTTTTTTCTTTTTTAGCTTCCTTGATCTCTTTTTTGATCGGAGTATAATCCCTCAGATCTAAAAGTTCAGCCAGCATCTCTGTCTCAGGCGTATAACGATTGGACATGATGAGCTCCAGATTCCTGTCTTCTGTACGTATTCTCAGGAAACGGGTGCACTGCTCATAATATGCGAGCTTGTATTCGTGCTTTTCGCGTAGTTCAGCCCAAGAGATGATATATGGTTTTCTGATCAAACGGTTGTATACGATATCGAGCTTATCTCCGTCCTTGATGAACCAAACACGTGAACGTTTTGCAAGTTTAGCAACACCGTGGAACGTATAGACTGACATGGCGATCTCAGCTGTAGGATAGAGCTTTCTGAGCTTTTTCGGGAACTTCTTTTCGACACGTAAAACAGGTTCCTTGCGCTTGAAGATCTTTCGAAGGATCGTGAATACATAGACGTCCTTATAGTACTGACAGTTTCGCTTGAGTATCCTGAACAGGAAGACGGCGGCGACAGCCAGATTGACGCAGAGGACAAAGCAGATAACAGGCGCGAAGATCATAAGGATGACGAGAATGATGTGAATGATAGCCTTAACTATCTGCCAGATAAGACTCGTACCCTTAACAGGTATCGCTGCAACTATTGTTTCCCAGTAGTTCATGCAGGCGCGTATTATATTCGAAAAGATCGTTATGGCGATCAGAGTTACTATCGCAATGATTATGATGAACGCACCAGGTCTATGACTGCTTGCGCGTGCCATCATAGGGATCATCAATGAGACGCCTTTCGATCTTGGAGGATCTTTAGCAAGAGCCTCGTTTGTGACGAGAGGTATAAGAGAAAGGGCGACGTTACTGAGGTTCAGCATAAGCGTGTCGATCTTATCGAGAGATATCTTCTTCGATACCAGTTCTGTTACTGATGTTGAATGAAGAACGATAAAGACTACTGCTACGAGAGTGAGGAAAACTGCCGCGTATGGATTAGATACAGGGAGCTTGCCTGCTTCTCTTATGATCGGCACACCGTTCAGAAAATCTGCGATAGTATTGAAGAATCCTGAATCAGGCGAATAGATCGCAGCGTTTTCGATAGAACCGAGTATCGACAGGATCGCAAGTGTAGCGGTCGGATTTACTGATGTTACGACACTTGTTGAGAATACGCCTGCATATGTTGCTAGGGCATATGTGTAATCTGAAGTAGTGAAATCGCTACCTGCTGCAAGGCATACTGCAGGCATGAGAGCGACACACAGGAGTGCATTGAATAATGCGACTACTATCTTCGATCGAAGATTCTTTTTATCCTTATTCATCATATTATTCCCTCCATTACCAATATTACCTTCCTCGATTGAATAATATCTAAAAATGGACATATGTACAACAAAATAAAAGACCTCCAAAACTGTTGTTTAGCGTTGGAGGTCGTTTTAAATCTGTTTTATGTAGGTATTAAGCAGGAAGCTTAACGGAATCTTTCTTCTTGGAGTATTCCTTTGCGAGAAGGAATGGAAGGAATATAGCTGCGTAGATAACTAATGATACGAGAACGGTCTGCCATGTAACTTCTCTGTTAGAACCGTCGCTGCTTAAGAGAGCTCCGCCGATATTGTTGTTCAAGAAGTGGATAGCTGAAAGAGCCCAGATGTTTCCGTCTGTCTTCATGTATGCCCAAGTAAAGAATGCTGCGAAGGCTACACAACCGATTACCTGCTGGAGGATGCTCTGTAATGCTGTGTCAGGTGAATAGAAGAAAATGTTGATCGGAAGATGCCACAGTCCCCAGATAACGCCGAGGATGATGATACCTGTTCTCTTGCCGAACTTCTTTTGAAGGATAGGTCCGAGGAAGTATCTCCATCCGTATTCTTCACCGAAGTAAGGAGTGAACATTACGAAGAGGGAAGGGATAAGAGATGCAAGTGTTAAATACTGTGATAATCCAAGATTAAGTGACAGATTGATCGCTTCTCCTAACATAAGCTGTTCGATGATGATGCTTCCGAATAAAAGTGCAAAGTATAGAGCTATAAAAAGAAGAACAACGAGGATCGCTCTGCCCGGCTTCGGGAAGTTAAGACCGTAAGCCTTACGCCTTTCTTTACCTGCTACTCCGAGTGTAATGAGTGATGCTATGCTGCTTGCCAAAAAGATCAAAGTTGCAACGCTGACAAGCTTATCTCCGTTGAAGAACAATGCAGCGAAGCAAAGTCCGATCATTACGACTGTTGTCACAAGAAAAGTGATGATAAATCCTTTTGGAAGTGCAGGACGGTCCTTGTCCTGCTTTTTCATGAGCAACTGTCCAAGCATAACGCCTGATGCCGGGAGGAACATCCATGTTGCCGTGAATATACCTGTGGTATTTCCAGCTTTAAAAACTATAGCCATGAGTATTCCGAGTAATACAGGGATCGCGAATGCTACGATCGAAAAGATCCCAATCTGTTTCTTAGTCATTTCATATACCGTCCTTTTGTTTGATGAATTCATTCTATTCTTCAATGGTTAAGATGACTTCTTGATAAGGTAAAGAAAAGATTAAGATGTTTCGGCGTATATGTTAGACTACAATTACAGAGATATCTCTGAGAAGGAGGAAGATATGGGATTATTTAACAAGAAGGAAACTGATGAACAGATAGCGAACAGGATCGCTAAGAATGCCGGACATGTAGTAGCGATGTTTAGGGATTACTTTAATACCCCTAAGGGCTTTGATGCGAGGACCGCGCTGATCTTTACGGCTGCTCTTGCTGGAGTAGCATGTCATGAAGCTGTTAAGGCCGAGAAGGGTACATTCGCAGTCATAACAGATAAGGCAGGAAGGAATTACTATTTCGGAGATGATCTGAACAAATATCTTCTTGAAGGAAACCTGAATGTTGTCGGTTTCTGCTCGGTAGTGTCAGGCGTATCAAGAGAAGATGTTATCGCGATAGTAACAGCTTTCACAAGTTCAGTCGGAAGCGACGGCCTTACCGTATGCGGCTTCGATCCAAAGACACTCTATAATCAGGTCTATAACTGCTGGGAGGGCATCTATCAGAACATGACTTCGAAATATTGTAAGTCGCCTTCGGAGTGGCCTGTACTTTTCGGAATAGTTGTACAGAATATCCTGATGATCGCTATCCAGGCAGGAGCACCAAAAGATGAAGCGGGTAAGATCGCCATCGAGAGTGCTGTTGCTGTTTCCAAGATGGATAAAGATTCATTCTTAAACTGATAAGTAATTGCAAGAGTTCGTGCAATTACGTTCACTTAATTCCGACATGCGATGCTTGTTGAAAATATGTTCATCTATTAGTATATATCCATCAGGAGGGTTACTGATTTGAACAGAGAAGTATTATCCGTTAAAGAGCATACATGTCCTACATGCGGAGGACAGCTTCGCGTCAATACGGCAAAGCAGATGTATGAATGTCCTTTCTGCGGAGTAACTTTCGATTATGAATACTTTCGCGAAGAGGACGTTCTTCAGAAAGCAGGTCGCGCACTTGCAATGGGCGAGTACCATTCAGCAGGTGAAGCATATGATTTTATGCTGGATAAAGAGCCGAACAACTTCGTTGCACTTCGCGGTTTGATACTTGCAGGAATGTGTATCAGAAACACAAGCTCCATGGGAGATATAAGCATTTATGAGTCGATGCAATTTGACAAGATCGACACTCTTGTAGACAGAGCAGTAACGAATGCAAAGTCTGAGCATCACGATTATTTCTCCTCTATGAAAGAACTTGTTGATATGGGTCATGAATATAAGGATGAGCTTATTTCTCTTACCAAAGTAAGAACTGATAAGAAAGAACAGGCTCGTAAAGTAGAAAGAGCAGAGGATAAGAAGTATAGCACTTATATCACTACTCTTGATCCTGTTGAAAGAGGCGAGACAACTTTAGTAAGTCCTAAAGGAGTCATTTCCATTGTTCTGGTGATCTATATCGCATGGTGCCTTATATCCGGAATGATCTACGCTGCAACACGCGATAATCCATATTCACGTGAGAACTATTCCTCTCGTCAGAGTACGAAGATAACTTATGCGTCCAATAGAAACTATCTTTCCTGGGAACCTGTCAAGGATTCAGACGGAAAGATCGTTTCGTACAAATACACAAGGAATGAGGGAACAGACTGGCGGAGAGAGGCTGAAAGAAAAGAAGAGAAGGAGAGAATGAGTAAGTACAGAAAGTGGAATAGAGAGCATGAGAATGACTACTTGTATCTCATCGCTGCATTACTTATCCCTCTTCTTCCTGTCGGACTTATCATAGCAGCTCTTACAAAAAGATATATGAAAGAGCGCGTTTTCGACAAAGAGATCAATAAGGAAAAAGAGAAACTCGACAAGATCGGAAGTGAGATCGGACTTCGTGAAGAGAAAATCGAACTAATTAAGAAGAAGTTCTATGAATACTACAAAGAACTAAGAAAAAAAGATCCGATGCCTGATATTCAGAGCGCTTAATGATCGTCAATACGTATGGGAG
Organism: Clostridiales bacterium; assembly: GCA_017649745.1. The sequence goes on from JAGCGE010000281.1 coordinate 8,065, forward strand.
GGTTACTAATATGAACAGAGAAGTATTATCCGTTAAAGAGCATACATGTCCGACATGCGGAGGATTGCTTCGTGTCGATACAGTAAAGCAGATGTATGAATGTGCTTTCTGCGGAGTGACTTTCGATTATGAGTATTTTCGCGAAGATGACGTTCTTGAGAAAGCGAATCGTGCACTTGCTGCAGGTGAGTTTCAGTCAGCTGATGATGCATATAAGTTCATGCTCACCAAGGAGCCGAATAACTTTGTCGCACTTCGCGGTTCGATCCTTGCAGGAATGCACATGAGAGACACACGTTCCTTTGGAGATGTAAGCATATATGAGACGATGGATTACGACAATGCTGACGGTCTTGTAGATAGAGCAGTAAAGAATGCAAAGTCTGAGCATCACGATTATTTCTCCGCAATGAAGGAACTTGTCGATCTGGGTCACGAATATAAAGATGAGAGGATCTCCCTTACCAAATTAAGAGTTAATAAGTCGGAACAGGATCGTAATGTAAGAAGAGCAGAGGATAAGAAGTACGATGTTTATGTTACTGCAACTGATACCATGACCGGAGAGACAAGTTCAATTGGTCCTAAAGGTGTCCTTGTCGCTGTTATTGTGATCTATCTCTTGTGGAGCCTTATCTGTGTATCGATCTTTGCTGCTTCACGCAGTAATCCTTATTCAGTTGAGAGATATTACGGTACCACGAGTGCGGAGGCTACAACTCAGTCTGCCGGATATTCATTACCATCTTATCAAAGTTATAATTTGTCAGATGTGTCAAAATGGTCTTCATATTCAATCAAAGCGGATAAGGAAGTAGAAAGGAAAAAGAAATACGCGCAATGGGAAGTAGAACATAAGGATGACGGCCAGACTCTTCTTGGAGCATTGATCGTTCCTGTTATTCCAGTTGGATTTATTATTTCTGTCCTGGCTGTAAGGATCAGAAGAGAACGCGATTTCGACAGAGAGATCGATAGGGAGTTAGATAAACTCGGCAAGATCGGAAGTGAGGTCGGACTTTGTGAAGAAAAGATCGAACTCATTGAGAAAAAAATGATCGAAGCATACAAGGAACTAAGGAAAAGAGATCCGATGCCTGATATTCATCATGCTAAATGATATTAATCGTTAAGATGTCTCCCGTGATGCGCTTGTGTCCCGGGAGACTTTTCCTATTATCTGCACAGGACTTCTTACCAAGTTCGATAAGTTCATTCAGTTCATCTTCATTAAGACCGTTTTCGCTGAATCTTGCTTTCTTGGCAATGTTGATGACTTCCTCGTTTAAGATGCCTTTATATGCCTTGCAAACTCTCGAAAAGTAACGATAATAGTATATCGATCGAAGCGAGATGTCTTTATTCCTGAATCTGTTCATCCAGAAGATGATATAAACGATTCGGAAGAGGATGAAGAATACACAAAGTGCCAGTATAAGACCGATCAGGACGTATGCGATCACCTTGAGAATGAACATGACGTTCCTTACGTCCTTCGGTACATATTCGACCTCAACAGGATCATCATAATCACCGTAAAGGTTGTTCTCTTTATTAGTCTTATAGTTCTCGAATTTTACATCGATATCATAGTATGCTTTCTGAATGGCGTTGATGTCATAGATAGCAGCAGCAAATCCGTTACCCGGAGTTGGATCACCCATTACCCATCCGAAATCATCACTATAGAATTCGAACCAGGCATGAGCATCTGTGGAGTACAAAGTTGACTCCCAGTCGAGCTCTTCTGTCTTAGTAACGTATCCTGTTACATAACGTGCAGGAATATTGGCCATCCTTAAGAGGATGACTGCAGTCGATGCGTAATGTACACAGAAACCTGTCTCGCTGTCGCAGACGAACCATGTAACGAAATCTGCATCTTCAGGCGGGAATGGAGTTGCTTCTTCATATGGATGGAGCGTGCTCACGTAATCAGTCACTTTCATAACGATCTGATCCTGTGTGAGATCAGATGTTCCTTTAAGGACTTCTATATACCAATCAGGGAGAAGACCGCTGCTTATAAGATCATTCCTGGTATTCTCAGGTACCTCAAGACATGTCGTATAAACGTAATCGTTCAGGTATTCTTCCGTGAACAATTCACCGCGCTTAACTGGGACAGTATTAAGCGGGAACTGCGGTGTCAGATCTGACAGTGGATTACCGCCGTCGTCTTCAGTGCTGAGCTCGACATTGATTATCTCGTGAGCCGGCATATGACCATAATCGGTGACATAAAGGTCGGTATAATACGGCACGATATCATTCGGTGCGTCGACGAATTCAACGTAGTACGGACTTAGTTCAGGAACGTAATTGTCGATCTTCTCTCTATCTACATATTCTCCCGTGAAAGTATCGGAGACCTGCCAGAGATTATCTTCATAGATATCCATTGTCGAGCTTCTGATGTAAAGGAATTTCGGAGCTGCGATCATACTGTCTGAGTATTCTCTGTTCGGATGGATGATGACCTTACCGACACTGTACTCGCGAACATAATAGTTACCTACAGCACTAAGGTCACATCGCTCGATACTTCCGTTCTCCATGAACATGATAGGGGAGGAGTAATTAGCTGTTTTCTTTCCCTTACCGAATTCAGCTTCGTTCAAGATCTTAGTGATCAACTTAGACTTATCTGAAAGCGGGTCGACATGCTTTGCTACAAGACCTCTGACCTGATGGATGGTCTGGACTGCAAGTCTGTTCATCCTGTATTTTTTCTGCGGGAAAACAATACCCACTGTAAGGATCAGGATTAGAAGAGGGACTGAAATGATCAGTATGAGGCGCTCTCCGTCTTTTCGAGAAGCATGACGGATCCTGTTCTTGATGATCATAAGAATGATGGCAGAGAGTGCTACGATACAAAGCATCATGCTCGGCGGATTGTAGGTTACCGTCGCTGTAAGGATGATGTACGGAACGATAGTAAGGATGCCGAAGAACGCAGGTTTCTTGCGGACGAGGACAAACGTTGTGATGCAGATCGCGAAGTGGTTATAGAGTGCGAACAGATACGAGATCGAGTGGACACCTTCCTGTGTTATCTGATAGTTGTGTTTGTTAAGGAAGACGCGGAAAGTGTAACGCTCCAGCATCGTGACAAAATGCCATAACGCTTCCTTGAGATGAAGGGCGTTAAAGAAGACGAGAAGGAAAGATATGATCGGCGTGCCGATAAGGAGCAGCATAGGCCACAGCTTGTTCTTACGCGAATTCACATAAGTTGCACCTATCGAAAGGATCACGGAAGAGAGGAACAGGTCCATTCTCGAGACGCTGAAATTGTAAGTGCTCGCCGCCATTATAGAAAACGTTGACACGAGAAGAGATGTAAGGATTATCGAAAGCGCGATAGATTCCTTCTCTGGAGCTGTCTCAGGTTCTCTTATCTTGATGATCTCTCTACGCATAGGCTGCCTCCGTATCTAGAGGCTCGTGAAGGACCGTTGTGATAGTCTTTTCGAGATCTTCTCTGTATCTGATGTTGTATGTATCTCTCTTGCCGTTAGGGTGGATGACATCTATCGTATGAGGGATGCCGTTAGTGAGATAGTAGTCTGACACGAAGACCATCTCGCCAAGACGCCTGTCGAGCTGATCCCTGTCCTCGCACATAGTGAGTGAGAAGAACGCATTCTCGTGGCGTTCGTCGAGGGCTTCTCTGACGAGGAGCATGTCTCTTTTGGCAGATGCTTTCCAGTGGATGCTCTTAACGAGGTCGCCCTGATTATACTCACGGATATCGTAGTTCTCTGACATGAGCGAATTGGACTTAACAGGATTTACGGATCTGGCCGCGTTAAGATCAGGGAGCTTATCAGGTGTTTTTGAGACAGGTCTGATCATTACTTCGCTTTTTCGATTCTTGAAAGGAGTCAGGCGGATGAGTCCGAAAAGGTCATAGACGTAGAGCTTTTCGACTTCGTATGTGAAGACGCCGCAGTGATCTGTATCTACTTTCAAAGGCGCAGAAATGTTGCCCTGACCGATGAGCTTCTTATAAGACGTGTTGCCTGTAAGTTCATCAGTTATCTTAAGGTGGATGACATAATAAGATGCGATGAGGATAAGGACCGGCTTACTGACGATGCGGATCTCAGTCGTCTTCTTGATATACGTGTTCATCGGAGATTCGATCTTAGTCCTGAGATTTCTCGTGGAGAGTATACAGGCGATGATCGATGCCGCAGGAACGAGTACCACAAGAAGAAGGCATGCCCATGACAGCCACATCTTGTGGAATATGAAGAATATGAAAGTTCCGATCAGCACGGAGATGTAGATCAGCCAGTTCTTGACCATAGTGGAGCCTTATACCTTAGGTGCAGGTACTGTATCGAGTATATCCTTAACTACTTCTGCTGTGGTCTTCTTGTTGACCTCAGCTTCCTGCGTCAGCCTCAAGCGGTGACACATGACGGCAGGGAAGACGCTCTGAACGTCATCAGGGAGCATGTAATTTCTATTAGCGAGATAAGCGTGTGCCTTAGCCATTGAAGTAAGAATAAGTGACGATCTCGGGCTGGCACCGATAGCAAGATCGTTGTGGGTCCTGGACTTCGCGACAAGGTCTACGATATAGGAAACGACGTCGTCATTTACGAACATCTGGTTAACCTCCTCCTGCATCTGAAGGAGAGCATCTATATTGCAGATCGTCTCGATATCGTCCATCGGATTATGTCCGCCCTTACGGCTCTTGATCATGATCTTCTCCTCAGTTACCGAAGGATAACCCATCGAGATCCTTATGGAGAATCTGTCGAGCTGTGAGTCAGGTATCATGGAAGTACCTGAAGCATCGAACGGATTCTGCGTCGCGAAAACAATAAACGGCTTAGGAAGTTCGTAGGTGTTTCCGTCGATAGTAACCTGACCTTCCTCCATAGCCTCGAGAAGCGCCGACTGCGTACGTGATGAAGCTCTGTTAAGCTCATCAGCCAGGAACATATTGTGGAAAACGGCGCCTTTCTGATACTGCATCGTTCCCGTCTCCTTATCAAGGATCGAGAAGCCCGTAATATCTGAAGGAAGGATATCAGGAGTGAACTGAACTCGACCGTAGTCAAGGCCCATCGCTTTCGAGAAGGCAAGTACAAGAGAAGTCTTACCGACTCCAGGGACGTCTTCGATCAGGATATGTCCTCCCGAGAGGATTCCTGTCAGGGTCATCATTATCACAGGATCTTTACCGCAGATGATCTTCTTGACTTCATTAATGATCTGGTTAGTCTGTCTACTCATAACTCGACACCGTTCCTTTATCTTTTTTTTTGATTCTAGCATTTCGAAAAAATGCTTAACAATGGACAAATTCAATCAGATTGTGGGATAATTCACAGACAAAATAAAAATGCTATTATATTTTCTTTCAAATAATAAAGTAGTTGCAACCTATGATAGAATTATTACGGATGTTTTGATATAGGGAGGGCTTGGTTATGAAGTTACAGAGCTTGAATTGTCCTAATTGCGGATCGATCCTTAAGAGGGAAGGAGAAGTCCAGATCTGTGAGGCCTGCGGTTCGACATTTGCGATCGACTATGATGATTCCGATGTCGAGTACGAGAAGGTCATGACTGAGGGCGAACGTAATAAAGAGAAGTTCCAACATGAAAAAGAGATGCTCGAGACAGAGTTCCGCCTTAAGGAAGAAGCAAGGATCGCACAGGAAAAGCGCGACAGAGCTAACAGACGTAAGGCTAACGTGACAAGAAAGATCACCGGCTGGATCAGCATGCTCATCACATTCGCAGTCATCGGAGCGTTCGTATTCTTTACATACAAATGGATGGATAAGTATGGTTATTTCGATCAGCTTAAAGAAGAGATGAAGAAGAGCAATATAGCGATCACGGAGACAACGGCGATCAATTATGAGCTTAAGCCAGAAGAGATACTCGCTGACAGCAATTTCTTGAGCAATGCAAAGGCTTCAGTTTTCTCTTATGTTAAGAGCGATAGAGGTAACAGTGAGGTCACAGAATATCAGGGACTTTCAGTCTATACCTGGAACATGGTAGGCGAGCCTGAGATCTACGATTGCTACATCCTCACAAAAGAGGATTCGAACAGACTTTATTTCCTCGTTAAGATCACTTATGCGAAAGAGGACAGCGATGAGACAAAAGAAGTCTATGATGCTCTCTATCTCGAGAATATCAAGAAGGTCGACGGTAAGATCAAATCTGATTACGCTGTAGATGATGACAGGGGAAACGGTGCAACAGACTGGACATGGTGTGCAGCACTTGATTCCGATCAGCTCTACAGATCAGCTATCCTTGGCAATACTGATTATGACGATAGTGAGAAGATAGTTCTTCCTGAGAGTATTACCAGTGCAGCTGATGAGACAGTCGATGAGACAGTTGAAGAGACAGAAGCTGAGGAAGAGTCTGAGGGTTAAGATTCCTTAGGAAGCTTCTTGAAGTAATTCATAGCAAATATCATAGTAGGCACAATCGACAGCAGAAATGCCAGAGGTTGTGCCTCTTGTATTCCCTGAAAACCGCGAAAATGCGAGAGAATGAGAAGAGCAGGAATGAAGATGATACCGCTTCTCATTGCGGAGACCAAAGTAGCACCGAGTTTCTTTCCTGTGCTCTGGAAGAGCATCTCAGTAGCCATGCAGAATGGTAATGATATACCGCAGATACATTGAAGCATTAAAGCTCTCTTTCCGAAATCAACAACAGCTAAGTCTTCTCTGAAGAAATAGATTACTCTTCCCGAATTAAAAAATACCATCGATGAAAGGACGACCAGGACAGCTGTTGCTAAGATGATCGTGAATCTGTATGCCTTTTTAACACGAGAGTATTTACCTGCTCCGTAGTTAAATCCGCTTACAGGCTGGAAGCCCTGTCCGATGCCAAGTGCGATCGCGAATACGAAGAAGAACACTCTTGAGACGATGCTCATCGCTGCGACGGCTGCATCTCCGTATGCGCCTGAAAGTGAGTTAAGAAGGATAGTCGCGATACTGTTAAGGCCCTGTCTTAGAAGGCTCGGGAAACCTGTAGCGCAGATATTCCACAGATGCGAAAGAGACAAGTCGATCCTCTTGATTGAGAGTTTACAGGCTGTCTTTCCCCTGAGGAACGGAATAAGAAGGATGACAAAACTTATGACCTGTGAGATAGCTGTGGATAGTCCTGCGCCTTTTATACCCATATGGAAAACGAACATGAAAAGCGCATCTCCGCCGATGTTTATGATCGATCCTGCAAGAAGACCGATCATACCGAATATGGCTTTTCCTTCATACCTGAGGATGTTGTTGAGAGTAAATGTCGCAACGACCAAAGGTGCAGTAAGAAGGATGAAGAAGATGTAATCGTATGCGTAAGGTGCGATCGTATCAGTACTTCCGAGAAAATATACGAGTGGTTCGAGGAATATAAAGCAGAGGATCGATGTCAGAAGGCCAAACGAAAGGGAGAGCAGGAAACCTGTTGATGCTGTTTTCGATGCACCCTCGACGTCGCCTTTTCCGAGTTTTCGAGAAAGAATACTTCCGGAGCCCTGTCCGAAAAGGAATCCGCCTGCCTGAATGATCGACATGAATCCGAAGACGATGCCGACAGCACCGCTCGCGCTGTTTCCGAGCTTGCCGACGAAAGCAGTATCTACGATATTGTAGATATTGGTTATGAGCATGCTTATGATCGTCGGCACACTGAAGATTAAGATGAGAAGCTCGACAGGGCGCTCCGTCATCTTACGATAGTAAGCCTCATTTTTCTTATCTTCCATTTTCCTTTATTAGCCCCACAAAGCTGTAAGCATTGGGATGATCTGTTTTTTACGGCTCATGACGCCCGGAAGGAACAGTTCGTTCTCGTGCGGCTCCGCGGAGAAAGCATATCTTATTGTATCGTCACTTCCGATGTAGAAGAGATATGAACCTTCGACGAGCACATCCGTCAGCATGAGAAGGATCATGTCGTAACCGTTCTTCTTTTTGAGCATTGCCATGGTATCAAGGAACTCAGTCTTTCTTTCGAGCATGGACTTGGAATCTACGCAGATTATCTGGCTTACGCCGAGTGTCTGACCTGCGATATGGAACTCCTTGAAATCAGTCTTGATAAGATGTTCTACAGAACTGTCTGTATTCCTGGATGTATCGAAAAGTTCCTTACCGATCTCTTCGATGCTTACGCCTGCGATCCTTGATAAACGCTCAGCGAAGACCTTGTCGCGCTCTGTGCATGTTGGCGACTTGAACATAACTGTATCTGAAAGGATAGCTGATACCATAAGTCCTGCCATCATAGGTGAAGGGGTAACGCCACTTTCCTGATACATCTCAGCGATTATCGTCGTTGTGCTTCCTACTGGTTCGTTACGAACATTGATAGGCTGCGTTGTCTGGATATCCGCAAGACGGTGATGGTCGATGATCTCGATAAGTTCCGCCTGATCGAGACCCGGAACTGACTGTGCAGATTCGTTGTGATCTACAAGAACGATGTTCTTTCTTCTCGGACGGAGGAGGTGGAATCTTGAAAGTGTTCCAACGACCTTGTTATTCTCGTCAAGTACCGGATAACTTCTGAAACGGCTCTTGAGGATCGTCTCACGAACATCGTCGAGGTAATCGGAAGTGTGGAAACATACGATACCTTCCGTAGCACAGACTCTGCTAATAGGCATCGACTGGCTTAGGAGTCTGGATGTCTTCATCGCGTCAAACGGCGTATATATAACAGTTGTCTTACTGTCCTTAAAGCTCTCGAGATATTCCTTATCAGGGGTAGCAGAACAGAGGATAACCGCCTCGACATTACTCTCAAGGCACTTTCCGATGAGCTCTTTCTGATCGCCTATTAAAACGATCTTATCTTCCTGGGTGTAGAGATTCTCGTTGACTGAAGGAAGGGCGATCATGATCTCGCCTGAGATCTCGTCCTTGGACTCTTTGTCCATGATGATCTGACCTTCGATAACACCGAGAAGGTTAAACATCGGAAGATCCTTAACGTTAGGCTTTTCGATAGAGTCGAGAGTGTATGAAGCTATGTCTCCTGCAGATAATGTTCCGAATAAAGTTCCGTCAGGGTTAACGACAGGAATAGAAGTAGTATTGCTGTCTTTCATCGTCTTCCATGCGCGATCCAATGTAGCGGAAGGCTCTAATACAGGCGGCTTATCATAATCGATATCGCTTACCTGTGTTCTCATGTCCTTGATCCTTAATGGCTGTGAGAAACCGAACTTGGCGAGCATTCTCTTTGTCTCGTCGCTTAAGTGATCCAATCTGCATGCTATATAATTCCTGTCTCCGGTGGCATTTCGAAGTGCAGCGTAAGACATTGAAGAAACAACTGCATCCGTATCCGGATTCCTGTGGCCTACTACATAAACCTGACTCATAAACATTACTCCGATATTTTTTATTCACAAAATGTAACACAGACGGAAACTTATATCAATAAACAACTTTGTTTCTGCCTGTTTCTTTAGCCTGATAGAGGTTAGCATCCGCCTTTTCGATATTTTCCTCTATAGTAAGGCTCTTGTCGAAAGTATGACATCCGATGCTTATCGTCTTATTGATCTGCTTTTCTCCGATATCGATAGGCGTATTCATAACCTTGACCCTCAGCTCCTCAGCGATCTTTACGCACTCTTCAAGATCTGTATCAGGCAGGATGATAATGAATTCTTCACCGCCCCATCTGTAAGCGTTCCTTCCGTCGGTCGCGAAGCTTTCAAGGAGGCTTGCGGTCTTGGCGAGTACAGCATCTCCTGCGTTATGGCCGTAGGTGTCGTTGACTGCCTTGAACTTATCGATATCGCACATGAGTATGCTTAGCTTCTTATCGCAATCCTTCTCGAAAAAGCAATTGTAATTGCGATTGAAGTCGTTATAGAATCCCATTCTGTTCTTGAGCTTGGTGAGCTTATCGTGGAGCGCATCGTCAAGATAAGTATCGGATTCGAGCGCGAGTCCGCACATAACAGCTGCAAGGGACAGCTTTCTCTGATCTTCCTCTTTCTTAAAAGGTCCGTTCAGCTTGTTGATGAGCTGGAATGCACCGATATATTCACCGTTCATATCAGCGACAGGGAGGACGAGGATGGACTTTGTCACATAACCTGTCTTTTTATCTACATCCCTGTTAAAGTCAGGATGATTATACGGATCGTTCGTTACTATTACTTCCTCGTCATGAAGCGCTCTACCGACAAGACCTGTGTTGTCAGGAATTACGATCGTATCAACGAACGAAGCTGATGTGGTCCACAACTTGTGGTTCCTCTTATCCCATCGCCAGAAGCTTGCTCTGTCTGCTCCTACAAGTGACTTTCCGAGCCTTGTCAGGTTCTCGAAAAACATCATGTGGCTTTGGCTCTTGTTGGTCTTAGTTCCTCTGTAGAGGTTATAACAGAGATCGAGGATCTCATCCAAGTGAACTTCCGAATCGTATAACGGAGCTAACTGAGCACCCGTGTCACCGAGTGCCTTATATATCTTCTCCTCATCATCAAGGTGCATGAGATAGACAAACACACCGCTCTTTATGAGCTTTTCAACTGTCTCTCTTATTTCTTCGCAGTAAAGATGAACGCTTGATTTGTAAGCTGAAGTTTCAGTGTAGAGGATGCTTCCCGGCTTAAGATAAGGGAGGAACGGCTCTAAAGTTCTCGTATCTCCGGTGTAGACAATGTCAACATCGTCAACCTTAAGAGAATATCCAAAACACTTGCCTTCGAGCTGTGGAGAATGCAAAGTAGGGATCGCTCTGTTGAAGAATGTTTTCGAGAGGGAAGAGGAGGCGATAAGTTCATACCATTCATCATCGCAGCCTTCCATAGTCTTCAGGTGATGGCGAAGTTCAGCCTCGACTTCTTCGGACGGGGCAACGACCGTTACAGGGATCTTGCCGATAAAGAATTCGTAGTCGATGAGCATCGCGATGCCACTTATGTGATCACCGTGTGTATGCGTTATAAGGATATAGATATGACGAACTGACGACAGGTCCATATCCTTTACCTTCAGATACGAAGTCATCGAAAGGTCGATGAGAATGAGATCTTCACCATCTATAAAGAAAGCACTGTTGTGCTCATCTGAGAATGCGGATCCTCTTCCAAGAAAACTAAGCATGGTCCTTCTCCTTTAAACTGTCTAATGTAAGCACTTCGAAATCATTCGATTTGCCTTTAAGCTTTACAGTATTGCCAAGCGAGGTGAATGTTGCGACATCCTTAAGTTCCTCAGCAACACAGCGGCTTATGTATATCGTTCCGCCAGGAGCGTTCGATTCGAGTCTGCTTGCGGTATTTACAGTATCACCAATAGCAGTATAGTCCATGTGGCGCTCAGAACCCATGTTGCCGACGACTGCTGGACCATAGTGGATACCAACGCCGACATTAAGTTCAACGCCCATCTCTTTTTTCAGTTCGCGTGATACCTTCTTGGCACCATCGATGATCGCGACTGCAGTCTTGGCTGCATAATAAACAGGATCTTCCTGAGCGATAGGTGCGCCCCAGAATGCCATAGCGGCATCTCCGATAAACTTGTCGAGCGTGCCTTCGTTTTGTTCTACACAGTAACTTACCATCGTCAGATATTTGTTCAGGATCTTTACGACTTTCTCAGGCTCCATCTTCTCTGACATTGTCGTGAATCCTCTTACGTCAACGAAAAGTACTGCGATATTACACGTCTTACCGCCAAGTGACAGGTTCTCCGTGCCTTCCTTAAGGATCTCGCCTACGATGTTTGGCGCAACGTATCTGGCGAAAGTCCTAACGACCGACTGCTTTTCCATGGCGGATCTGAAATAGTGTACTCCTGCCGCTATCAGGAAAGTCGGCACGACTGCAATGATAAGCCAGAACGGATGCGTAACGTATCCCGAATTGTATATGATGAGCAGGATCACGATACCGCATATCGAGAATACAAGCGCAGCTATAGCAGCGATATTGATCTTGCTTCTTAGGAAACAGAAGGTCGCAGCAAAGCTAATGATAAATGTTATGAGCATAAGCGGGAGCGTTCCGACTTCCTGCTTATGTTCAGGATCTATGAAACTCTGGATAATGTTTGCCTGGATCTCGACTCCGTACATCATCTTCGATTTCTCGATCGGTGTGAAATACGAGTCCTGAAGTCCTACTGAATGAGGTCCGATGAGAACGATCTTACCTGCATAAAGACTAGAAGGGATCCTGCCGTTTATAAGATCACTTATCGACAGTCCGTCATAATATCCTTCCGGCTTCGCGCTGTACGGGATATAGAATTGTCCTCTGCTGTTTGTCTTAGGAGTTTCCAGGGTCTCTCCATGCTGCTCCATATATATCGAAGCTGTCATATAAGGCATCGAGTAAACGCGCTCGCCCTCAGTTGTATCGATATAGAGGATGCCGTGTCTCATAATGCCGTCGTCATCATACATGGCATTGATATGTCCCTGAGTCGAGTTAGCCTTAAGCTCATCATAAGGTTCGTCATACTCGATAACTGCGTAATCGTTTATGGTAACCTCATTATCCTCATCGAAAATATGCTTCGTTCCGAATACTGCAGACGTAGCGGTAACCGTATTCAGTTTGCCGGCAGCATCTGCCAGTCTCTTGTCGATCTCAGGATCGGTGCTTCCCTGGTAGAGAGTATCTATTGCAACGACGGAAGGCATGTTGTCAGGATCGGAGGCCAGAACTTCCAAAGCACTTGCCATGACACCTCTGTCCCACGAATCATAAGGTCCGATCTCTTCGATCGCCTTATCGTCTATTCCAATGATCAGGATGTCATCAGGTACTGCCTTTGATCTTTGAAAAAGATAATCCTGGAACCATTTATCCGGGCGTTGCAAAATCCCTGCTCCAATCAGCACAATGATGAGCAGAGAGGAAAGCAGGGATATTACAAGATCTTTATATAGATTCTTCTTCATTCAATACGTATCAATAAGTTTAGCCAATGTAGCCTGGCTCGTCGTTCTCAGGATTCTTTACGATTTCTTCTCCTGTTTCACCGGTGTTGCCGCCTTCGCCACCGCCGTTTTCACCGCCGTTGCCGCCGCCATTTTCACCACCGTTGCCGCCTTCGCCGTTACCGTTTTCTCCACCGTTATTACCTGATGGCTGAGAATCCTGTGTTGGCTCAGGTGAAGGTGTTGTTTCCTTTGTAGCCTCTGTCTCCTTAGAAGGTGCTGTTGTTACCTTAGGTGTTGGAGTTGTTGTTGTCTGTGAAGGCTTTGTTGTAGGTGTCGGCTTATCAGTCGGCTTAGTTGTTGGCTTAGGTGTTGGAGTTGTTGTTGTCTTAGCCTTTTCTGTCGGCTTAGGTGTAGAAGATGTTGCTGTAGTACCAGCAGTTGTTGCAGCAGTAGTAGCAGCTGTGGTAGCTGCTGTGGTAGCTGCAGTTGTTGCCTCTGTCTCCTGTGGCTGATCATTGTTCTCAGCTGGAGCAGGTGTATTGTTCTTAGGCTTCTTAGTAGGCTTTGGCTTACTATTCTGTTCCTTAGATTCAGCCTCAGTGCTGTCGCTCTCTTCTGTCTCCTCCGTTGCCTCAACGGTTGTTACCGTCTCATCAGTAACCTCGGAAGGAGTATTCTCAGCTACAGCCTTACCATTAGCGTAAGCGTCATCAGGGTCCATATCTACGATCTCGTAACCTACTACGTCGATGTAGAATGATCCGTTAGCTACAGAACGGAGGTCATTTGTCTTCCAGCCGTTAGCATCGCAGACTCTAGTAAGGAGTGATGTCTCACGCTTGATCATAGCAAGTGCGAGGTCAGGGAGCTGACCAGGTCTGTCGATCTTCTCGATCTTGAACTCACAAGTTGGCTCACCGTTCTCGTCCTCGAGGATAAGTGATACGAATGCACCAGCGAAAACGTCGAGAGACTTCTTCTCGCCGGATTTAAGGTTCTTAGCATCTACACGAACGTGACCGTCTGTGATGAGAAGAGCAGGATGACCCTTGTGATCAAGAGTAACGTATCCTGAAGTACCTCTAATGCCGATGATCATGTTGGATGTGCTGATCTCGAATGTCTCTTTCTTATCAAGAGGCTTCTTAACGTTGAAGAAAAGGGAACCTTCTGTAAGTGTAAGTTCGATCTTCTTGCCCTTCTTAGTGAAGTCAGCTTTACTGTTCTCGTCCAAAGTAACGATCTTATAATCGTCAAGTGCGATTGTAGCAAGGCTCTGATCGCCTGTCTTTAATGCTTCACCACTATGGAAACGAGTATTCTTGACTACAGGTTTAGCAATGCCGTCCTTGTCATAGATCTCTACAGTTCCTACTGTACGAAGGAGTCTAATCGTTCTTGCTTTGTAAAGTGAGCTGATCAGGATAGCTGATGCGATACCGATTACCAGCACGAGAAGAATGACAGCAAGTATGATGATCCTCTTTTTCTTTTGTCCGGAATTATCTACCGGAGTATTCAAATAAGTGATTCCCTCTACCTTCACGTTTATCCCTCCAAATACATATCTGACATATACTTATAAAACATATGATTATTTTAAATGCCTAAAGAACGATATTCAAGTCAATTTGACATACTTATTCAACAGGTTTAAATGGTTTAAAAGGTGATACTTCGGCATTTTGTGCAAAAGTACTTGGAGCTACCTGCTCAGAACGTGCTGCATCAGGATTGCATCTTGGACAGAAATCCTCACCCGGAAGAAGTGAAAAACCGCATGTAGGGCAGAAGACTGTCTTCTCGGTCCCATGGCTCTTAGCGACCTCATCCTCGATCTTTGCTTGCTCTAGGGCTTCTCTGTTATAAACGGCCCTGTCGTACTCTCTTTTTGCATTTTCCCTCTCATATTCAGCAAGAGTCCTGTACCTGTCAGTTGCTCTGCGATAGGAGATCATGTGCGTTGCAAAGATACCTGCATACCATAGAACAAGGAAAAGAAAGATATAAAGCGGCGGAGATCCACTGAAAATGATGGCTCCGACCATTATTACAGCGCCGATCATAAGATTGAAATACCATCCTCGGGCCAGCAATCCTGTGATGCCGATATATGAGACCACCAGGATGATGAGGAGAAACAAGATATGCATCTTTAGTCCGATAAAACCCTGAGTCGCAACTATTATCGCACTGTATAACAAGACAAATAAGATCGGTGCGATTATCGCTGTGACCTTCCAAAAACCCTTGAATTGCAGTATTTTGGGGAATCTATCCAGCTCGGCCTGATAGAGTTCGTCCATTGAGTATCCTGAATCGTTCATAAAGTACCTTCCCTTTAAAATAAAATATAATTTAGTATATTTCCCTTACAACTCAAGGTCAACATTTCTTTGATATAATAGTCGAAAATGCACGGAGGAATGAGGTATGGCATTAAAAGTTGAGATTATACGTCATAACGCTAAGGAGAAGGATGTACCGTCAGAGGTCTTTTTGGGAAAGGACCTGGACTACGGAACATATGATGAGACATGGAGACTAAACCGCGGGAAAGTATCCCCGAATATTGTTGTTTTCGATCCGGAAATGCCTGGCAGAGGCATGCTTCTTCATTTTGATCCTAATGACAGGCAGAAGATCACAGCAGAACTTCCTATGCCTTGTTCTTCAGTCGATATCGACAATTTCATCAAGGTGGTCTGTAGGATCGCAGATTACTGGGATGCTTCCATAAGAAGCGAAAACGGCGACAATATGCCGTCGGTCGTTTTTGCCGCTAATGATAAGAATATCAAGGAATTCAACCGCAAGTTTATTCTTGAGACAGCAGGAAAGGTATCTTCAGGAGAGAGCAACAGTTTTATGCTCTTCGGATGCCTGTGGCCTTTGTTCCTTGGAAAGACCGAAGCGGACGTGATCTCGAAGGATCCTAAGAAGTTTGATGAATGGATGATCAGGCTTCAGACTGATGATGTATTTTACGCAGGTGTTCACTTCTACAGAGGAGAGAACGGTCCGTTTGGTGTTTATGCTCTCGGCGAATACTGTACATCAGTTTTCCCGACAAAGCCTTATGTTCCGTTTGGAATGACAGACGGAGGAGAGCCACTGAAGTGTGAAGACTACAGAGTGTGTCTTTTCGCAGATAAGGAGAGGGTAGGAGAGATAAGATATGAGGATCTTATCAGCAAACTGCCTGCTTCAAAAGTTTCAAGATATGATGAGAAGTGCATTAAGATCGAGGGCCTGACCAAAGAAGAGATCATGTCCCTGTTATCCTAAGGAGGTAACGTATGAACGAGCAGCAGGTAGCGGCAGTAGCAAAATGGCTTCAGGATAACAGCAACAGGAGACTGACCTTTATCGAAAAGGAAATGCTCAAGTCTATGATCGACAGTTCTTTTACGGTGGGAGATCTCATAAGGAATCTTTCATCTCTCGCAAATATGGGATAAAGGGCTTGAATTTAAAAACAAATTCATTTACGCTCTTTTCAGTCAACTCAATTTTCGGAGGTTATCATTATGGATGTTGTTTGTCTTGATATGGAAGGTGTTCTCGTTCCTGAGATATGGATCGCTTTTTCGGAGGCTTCAGGTATACCTGAACTTAAGAAGACCACCAGAGACGAGCCTGATTATGATAAGCTCATGCGTTGGAGACTCGGTATCCTTAAAGAGCACGGTCTCGGACTTAAGGAGATCCAGGCAGTTATAGAGAAGATCGATCCGCTTCCAGGCGCTAAGGAATTCCTCGACAAGCTCAGAAGCGAGGCACAGGTTATCATTATAAGCGATACGTTCACACAGTTCGCGATGCCGTTGATGAAGAAACTCGGATATCCTACACTCTTCTGCAATACTCTTGAGGTTGCTCCGTCAGGTGAGATAACAGGATTCAAGATGAGGATCGAGAATTCTAAGCTCACGACAGTCATGGCACTTCAGTCGATGGGATTCGATACGATAGCAGCAGGTGACAGCTATAACGATCTTGCAATGATCAAGGCAAGCCGTGCAGGATTCCTCTTCAGGAGTACAGATAAGATCAAGGCTGATAATCCTGATCTTCCGGCATTTGAAGAATTCGATGATTTCCTTAAGGCTATCGAAAGCGAATTAAAATAATAAAAGCTATAAAAAAGGGTTCCGCAAATTTGCGAAACCCTTTTGTTATGCACTGATTATCTATTAATCGTCGTCCTCGTCGTCGTCCTTATCCTTGTCTTTGTCCTTCTTAGCATCTTTCATGCCGTCCTTAAGGTCTTCTACAGGATCAGTAAGTTTAAAGTATTCTGCGAACTCACTTGTGAAATCATCATCATTGATCTCGAGGATGCAAGCAACCATGTTCTTCTCCTGATACATGGAAACTGTCAATGTCTCGTTGTAATTCTCGAACATTCCGAACAATTCGTTCTCAGCTTCGTCAGCGATTGCCCAATTCTTACATTCATCACAGAATTCGTCATCCCAGTAATCAACTGTATCTTCAAGGAAATTAGCAGCAGCCTTCTCGTCCTTGAAATTGATATACATGAAGATAACGCCTGATTCTTTCTTTCCGTCATTTATCATGATGACATTCTTGGACTCAACGATCTTAGATGGCTCTGCAACGATATCGGCAATATCAATATTATCTCCGAAAGCATCTTCAAACTCGTCATCGTCAGTTACGAAGTATACAGGCTCCCTGAACTTCTTAAACTCATCTTCTTCGATCCATTCGATAACATCATCGACATCTTCCTCTTCAGCTTCGTATTCCTCTAAAAGGAATTTCTCTATCTTTTTATCGCTGAGCTTAGAACCGAAAGCACAGCCTGCCAATGACAGACCCATTGTTGCGATCAAACCGATTGCTATAATCTTTTTCATAACTATCTACCTCCTAGGTACTATGTGTAATTATTGCATATTGGGTGTGTCTTTTCAATTATTATGGCTTTTGTAAGAAATTTTTAATTATGGAAACAAAAGCGTATGATATATTCGTCTTATAGTCAGGAATATGAGATAGTTAGTATTAAGGTGGGAAAATGATAAGGAAAAGAACATTGCTTATAGCATTGACGGTGCTTGCCGTTTCACTGACTTCTTGCAGTGCTTCGCGATCTGAATCCGAAGACGCAGAAGGCAGTGTTCTTGTTGTTGAGAATTCTTCTGAGTTAATAACTTCTACTGAGGCGGAGACTGTTGCGGCTGATGAGGTGATCCCTTCAGCTGACTCCCAGGATAAAACATTGGGTGAAGTCAACGTACTTGAATCCGATGAGGAAGCAGATGATGACGAAAGTGATATTTACCTGAAAGAGATCCCGCCATTTGAAAATACTGAGATCACACTTGGTGATACTTCATATAAAGATGAGTTGACTGATCAGCTGCTTATTGATGAAGCAGATAGTCTTTTCGATCAGGGATATCTTATTATCGGTGCTGATACGCTTGCTAAGAATGGAGCCTGCCTGACTTATCAGGAAGGAAAGTACTTCTATAGGGGATTCCTTGCTGCTAACGGTAATCTTGAAGTTCCTGAATTGAGATATTATTACATCCTTCCTGAGGATCTTTTGTGGGAAGTAATAGATACATCAAGTTCATATGTTTCTTCGTATACTATGTCTGAGACAAAGATCGAATTTGAGCTCGTTGATGAGAATGAAACTCTTGTTTATAACAGGGAACAGGAATTGCTGATCGACATCTCGTACAGATGACGTAAGATTAACAAACAGAAAAAATATATCGAAAAACGATAAATTATACTTGCAATTCAATAAACGTGGTGCTATCATCCAATCATAAAACGAATGATTGGAGAAAAAAATGGGCGCTGATAAATCCAGAGAGAATAAGATCAATACAGTCCTTCTTTGTACAAAGATCAGTACTGTCGTAATGATGATCTTTTGCGTGCTTAGTGTAATCTTCGGTTACTATATCTGCTTATATGTTTGGGGAATCAAGTTTATCGGAGGATCCAGAACGATCCCGGCTATTCCTGAAGATCCGGCTTTCGTGCTGTTCATGGTTGCTTTCTATATCTGTATAGCTTTTGCTTTTGTGATCCTTATCGGAGTCTGGAAGCTTCTGGGCAATCTTAAATCCGGTGAAGTCTTCGTAAGGAAGAACACCAAATTACTGAACGTTATCACGATAGGATGTGTAGGAATCGGAGTCTTCTGCTTCCTCGCAGGCCTTCTCGACTATTCAACTGTACTTATTGGATTTGTAGGATTCTTCATGGCACTTATCGTTCAGTGCGTGAAGGTCTTAATGGACAAAGCGATCGACATCAAAGATGAGCTCGATCTTACGATATGAGGTGATACTATGGCTATAATAGTAAATCTTGATGTAATGATGGCTAAGCGTAAGATCTCAGCAGGCGATCTTGCGAATCAGATAGGTATTACTCCTGCTAATCTCTCGATACTTAAGAATCAGAAAGCAAAGGCGGTAAGGTTCAGTACATTAAACGACATCTGCAGAGTGCTTCAGTGCCAACCGGGCGACATTCTGGAGTATGTTGAAGATCAATAATTTCTAACGGAGACAAACAAAAATGGATACAAAGATCAAAGAGGCTGACAGCCTGAAGCTTGTCTGCTTGGGTTTAAGTTACGTTTTTTCATTCGCTTATGTGTACATGTTCGCGCTCGATCTCGAGCCGGCATCGATGACGATCTACCTCACGGTATTGTCAGCTGTTGCTATAATCTGGCTCGAACTTACGATCAGGCAGAAGGTGCTTCTTGGAGATCTCGAAAACAATAAGAAGCGATCCTTTGAGACAAGGTTCTGGGAAGTCATCATCATCTGTCTGGCACTTAATTACTACTTCGGACTCGGAGACTATTATCCGGAACTTACTCTCGTCTTCCTTCACGCATCGATCATCTATGCGGCCCTCTGCGGAACGGGACACTTGTTTAGGGACGGTTCGAGCATCTTCATGCCGGGCGACCTCATCAATGGCTTCGCCAGGATCCCGTTCGCTAATTTTCCGGGAAGGATCTTTGCTGTAGTAGGCAGCGTGAAGCTCAGGACAAAAAAGGAAGAGAATGTTGCGGAGCAGACTGATAAGAAAGCAGCTAATGCCGTTAAGGCACTTCTTGGTCTAGGTATCGCATTAGTCTGCTTTATCACATTGATCGTGGCATTCAATAACCTTGCCAGAGTCGATTCTAACTTCGCATCAGCTCAGTCTTCGATCGAGGAGTTCTTTGAAAACTTCAGGATCGACGAGAAGATCTTTTCTTCGCTTATCTTCTCGATCCCTGTGGGAATGTATCTTTTCGGACTGTTCCAGGGAACCGTCAGGATGAAGACAGGCTTTGAGAAGAGATTCGAAGCGAGTGTTACAAAGGGATTTTCCAAGGCTAAAGTCATATCGAAGATATTGTTTTCGATAATACTGATCATATTCATAGGTGTTTACCTCGCATTCTTCATCTCACAGGCGAGCTACATGTTCAGCGGATTCTTCGGAATCCTGCCTGAGGAGTTCACTGCATCAGAGTACGCGGTAAGCGGATTCTACGAACTTATCAGGGTCGTCATCATCAATTTCTTCCTGCTCTCGCTCATCAGGGCTTTCTCAGTGGAAAGCAAGCTTATCAGGATCCTTTCTGTCATCCTTATGATCGAAAGCATGTTATTCTCGACGATCTCTGCTTCCAAGATCATCCTCTACATGTCCAGGTTCGGATATACGGAGGCAAGGACGATGGGTCTTTGGGGAACGGCCGTGGTATTCGGCGGAACGATCCTTGCGATCATCAATCTCACATCAAAGTACAAGAAAGTGTTTGCACCTTGGCTCTGGTTCTCGGCTGCAAGCTACGTTGTAATGAACTTTATTGCTTATATGTACAGATAATGCCCGCGCATGGAATAAGCGGATCAAGGTCTGTCGGATCTCCGGCGGGCCTTTTTCCTGCTCAGAAGGAGTGGGTCAAGCAGATGGAGGAAAACTATACTGATGACACGTTTACTTTCACAGGAAAGACACATCGCAAGTACGAGACCCGTAAGATCTGGACTGATCGGTGAAGTGACGGGTGTTTGAAATTATCAAAAAACAGTGGCAAATCCTAGGCAATCAATAAAATAGTTTGACAGTCAAAGTATTCTTGTTATACTGAGCTTAAGTGGAATGGTAACTCTTTATTTTTAGGGAGGTACGATCATGGATGGACTAAACTTTTTCGTATTGCAGTATGCCATCGGAATGACAGTTGGATTCGTAGTTATGCTCATTTCCAGAAAGAACTGGATCAAGAAGAGCAAAGAACTCGAGAACATGCTCAGGAACAGCGGAATGCCTAATGTTCAGCAGCCGGCAGTTCAACATCAGTATCAGCCGCAGCCGCAATTTCAACCTCAACCGCAATTTCAGCCGCAGCCTCAGTATCAGCCTCAGGCAGTGCCTGTTGCTCAGCCTGTAGCAGTTGCTCCTGTTGCGATCGATCGACCTGTTAAAACTCCACAGCCGAAGCAGAAGATCAGTCCGATCGGTATAGCATTCGCTATCGGCGTATTGCTTCTTATCATCGGTGCAGCGGTATTCCTTACAGCTTCATGGCAGACATTAAGCCCTATCGCCAAATGTGCGATCCTTGGTGGAGTTGCAGCTGTTACATTCTTCATATCTGCGATATCCAAGGTTGCTCTTAAGATCGAGAAGACAAGCTCGGCATTTTATATCCTGGGCAGCCTCCTGCTGCCGGTTACGATTACGGCAGGATATCTGTCATATGATTTCAATAACATAATCATCCTGCTTCTTTTGTGTTCGATATCTCTTCTCACAACGGGTATCTTGGGCTACTTCATCTTCAAGTCCAGATTCCAGATAAGTATGAGTTACTTCGGACTTGTGTGGAGCATTATATTTATATGTACATATTTTATTACTGACGTAAAAGGATTCATCTTCGGAATCTTCCTTTCATCTTTCATAGTCGGCATCCTCAACCTGTTTATCGGTAAGAAACTCTTCGACAAGAAGACTCTCGATGTGTTTGCAGAGGTCATGGCATACATCTCCGGATTAGTTTTCTGGTTCAGCTTCGCAGTCGAACCTATGGGCTGGAGGATCGCTTGCCTTGCGATGGCGACACTTGCGTTCAGCCTCGTCGTCTTCAAGAGAAAATTCGCAGTTCATATCATCCCGGCACTTGTTATCGTACTTTCGGAGACGATATTCTACAGCTGCATCGACGAGCGCGACGGACTCTTTGTCCTTATCGTGAGCATCGTATCACTGTCAGTTTACTGCATCGCTTATCTTGCCATCACGAAACTCCTTAAGATACTTACTCCTATGAGTAACGCATATATCATGATCGGATCGATCGTGGGCCTGTTCATCATGCTACTGAACTTCACCGAAACGCCTGAGAGAGCATCGTTCCTCGTATGCATTCCTTTGATCGTTTCTTCGTTCGGAGTGGTCATCCTGTCTAAGTTCCGTATCGAAAAAGCTATCTATTGGGGATTAGCTGCGATATCCGTAACCTGCATGATGTGTGCGGCTTATATCGACGATTACGTCGTTTATGTGAGCCTCGGATGTATGGCGGCTTCTCTTGTGGCATCGTTCATCTTCCGTAAGTTTGAGCCTTTCCTGGCATTCTCGCTTGCATCAGTTGCAGTCATCGTCGCTGAAGAGACTGCACTCTCTGATGTCATATCAATGGGAGTCCTGACTCTGATCTGCCTTGCGCTCGTAGTGATATCGAAGCGCATAGAACTTAAGAATCTCGACCTTCATATCATGAGGGGCGCAGTAGCTCTGGTATTTATCGTAGCTTCATTCGAGGCGCTGGACAGTTATTTCGCTGTTTCTGATTACTTCATCGCGATCGGCACAGTGATAGCTGTAGCTTATTTCGTAGTAACGTTGTTCGACGTCGACAAGTTCTCGACCGGTGTTCCTGCATTGATATTTGCATTCCATATCGGTTACGCGGCAAGTCTTTTCGTGGAGAGGACAGAAGCGGACAGAGGCATTACATATGTTTTCGCCATTGGCGCCATCGTCCTGTTCTGTTTGCTCGGCAGGGTCTTCTATAAGACTTTTGTCTCTCGAAAACACGTCGATTTTCTGTCGATCTATGCTCTGGGATTCGTATTATACGGAGTAGTCTTGGAACTTAACTTCTTTGCACTTCTCGGTATCTATATCGTGCTCCTTATCGGAAGGTTCGGAACTGAGGAGCAGTCGTTCAAGGAGAAGCTCGTTACCTTTATAAGACCTATCCTTGCCGCTGCCGTATATAGTTTTGCTTTCGCGCTTATCTTCGCAGATATCGATTATCCGGATTATCTCGACGAGACGGTCATTAACCAGTTAAGACTCCTGGTATTTGTCTTGGCTTCATTCATCGTCTGCTTCATCATCAAGATCGTGGCTTCAAAGTGGATCTGGCTTGTTTCGCTCGTTGCGGCTTTGGAGATCGATCTTGTCATCGCACTCGACACAAAGGGACTTTTGCCACTGTCTGTTGTATGCATTATCGCGATAGCTATGTTCGTATTTTCCATGATAAAGAGGAGGAAGGCATATCTCCTTGCTGGTTCAGTCTGTCTTATCGAAAGTGCGGTAGGCCTCTCGTTCGTTTATTGGGAGAGCAAGTTCTGGTGGATCTATCTTCTCGCGGCAGGCGCGATACTGATCACGATGGCATCTGTAAACGAGTATAAGAGACGTAAGGCCATCGAGGCCGGAGAAGAGGATAAGAAGATAAAACTCTTCGAAAAGTGGTCGTGGTAATTCTGTGGCAATAGAACACTCGAGGTTGACTATTTTCGTGCCTTATGATAATACTTTGATTGTCAAACAATTTAATTATCAAAGAGGTAAACGATGTTAGGAAAGATTATAGGGTTGGGATCTTACCTGCCTTCCAAGGTTCTCACGAATAAGGACCTGGAGGAGATGGTCGAGACTTCTGATGAATGGATCGTCGAGCGTACAGGCATACGCGAGAGACACATCTCAGATCCATATACCGAGTCTGTATCACAGATGTCGGTTAATGCAGCCAAAGCTGCTATCGAGGATGCAGGCATCGATCCTGCTGAGATCGATATCATTATCTTGGCTAGTACGACGAGCAACATGATCGTGCCGTCGTCTTCATGCGTTGTACAAAGAGAGATCGGCGCGAAGAACGCTGCATGCTTTGACTTGAACTCCGCATGTACCGGCTTTCTCACAGCTTATAACACAGCACAGAGCTTCATCGAGGCAGGCCACATCAAGACTGCACTCGTTATCGGAAGCGAATGTACCAGTAACTATGTTGACTGGACTGACAGAGGAACTTGCATCCTTTTCGGAGATGCTGCAGGTGCCGCTGTTTTGCGCGCTGAGGAAAGCGAAAAGGGCAACATGTTCGTTCTCCATGCTGACGGAAGCAAGGGCGATTGCCTCTATGCTGAGAACATGAAGCAGAGAAAGGATGCTGAGGAGCTTCTTCCTAAGACATTCTTCCTCATGGACGGTAAGGAAGTATTTAAGTTCGCAGTTACAGCAGTTCCATCGATCATTAAGGAACTTTGCGACAAGTACTCAATCAACAAAGACGAGATCGATCTTTTTGTTCTCCACCAGGCTAACAGCAGGATCATCGAGGGCGTCAGCAAGAGACTCGGCGTACCTCTCGAAAAGTTTCCTATGAATATCGATCGTATGGGTAACACATCTTCTGCTAGTATCCCGTCTCTTCTTACTGAGCTTAAGAAGGCAGGACAGCTCAAGCCGGGAACAAAGATCATCGC
>JAGCGE010000282.1 GCA_017649745.1 Clostridiales bacterium
TGTTATAATATAAGAATAATAAGAATCAAAAGGAGAATGAAATGGCCTCTCTATGTAAGAACTGCGGCGCGCCACTTGTTTTCGATCCGGAATCACAGAAAATGGTGTGCAATTATTGCGCAAGTTATTTTAATCCTGAAGAAGTAGAAACTGATGAGAGAGATTCGCTCTTGAACAAGGATGCCGAATCAATGAATGACATCTACGGAACAGACGATAAGGATCTCCTCGATTGTTATATATATACTTGTAACCACTGCGGTGGCGAGATCATCATCAACGGAACAGAAGCATCTACAAACTGTATCTATTGCGGTAACTCGACAGTAGTATTCAGCAGGATCGCCAAGCAGAAAAAGCCAAGTGCGATACTTCCTTTCCGCCTCACAAAAGATGATGCCATCAGGAAGATCCACGAGACTATCGACAAAGGTTTCTTTATCCCTAAGGAGATCAAGAATTTCAAGGCTGACAGCATAAGAGGTATCTATATCCCTTACTGGATCGTAGACGCTGAACACGCTGACGCCGTTGTCGTTAAAGGAACCGTCAAGAGCGGTAAATCTTCACAGACTGTCTATTACGGAAGAGCCGGCACGTTGTATCTTAAGGATCTGCCGCTGGATGCTTCTACGCTTCTTTCAGATGAGAGCAGCTCCAGACTCGAGCCGTTTAATCTTAGCGAACTTAAGATGTTCGACGAAGATTATCTTATGGGTTTTTATTCCAATGTAACTGATGTAACTTTCGGCGATTTAAGACAGGCAGTATATTCACGTGCTGATGATTATTTCAAGACCAGTGCGATCGCAGATGTCAAAGGACCTTCAGGTAAAAAGATCTATACTTCGAGCCCTCATACAGCGATCCATTATGACACGATGAAATACGCTATGCTTCCTGCATGGTTTGTTACTTTCGATTATCAGGGCAAGCACAATACAATACTCGTAAACGGTCAGACAGGTAAAGTAGTTTGCGGTCTTCCATGGAACAAGAAGCTGTTCTGGATCATGCTCATCGTTATCGGAATACTTGCGACGATCGCAGCAACCATAATACTTTACTATACCCTTCCGTTTATATTCTCTTCGAAGAGCAAGAGCTCATCATCTTCGTCCAACAACGGAAAGCTGTTTATGGCATTGATCTTCGGTGTCATTGCACTGTTTTCGACAGGTATACACAATGTTCGAAAGACTATCAAGAGCATAAATCTTACACAGTCACAGAGCATCTTTAATTTCGTAAAGAAGAGGCAGGAATAATGAATTTATTTACATTGCTATTGTCAGTTACTCTTGGGTTAGGTGTTGGTTTCGGATTGGCATTCCTGATCTGCGCATCACTTCTCAAGAAATCAAATAATATAGGAGATTCTATCGGTAATATCAGGGATTACTCGGATACGGGAGTTCATTTTTCGGTGAGCACAAAAAGGCTCAAGAAAGATGAGAGAGACACTTTCACCCAGACTTATGAGAGGATCCCTGTATCGGAATTTGCTGAACCTGCAAATAATGAGTCTGTTCATAAATTATTAAAACGCAAATAACAAAAATATTGTATAATTTCCACATGAGAAAAACTCTTATTATATTTAAGTGGGAAATAAGCAAGATATTGACTAACTGGAGAAAGGCTCTTACAGTGTTCCTTTTTCCTGCGGTCTTGATGATGATCGCGTTGAACCTTTTCCCGATCATCATGAACTATATATCTACCGGAACTGTTGGAAGGAAGCCGATAGTAACGCTTAATGCCCCTGATTCTTTCGTTGAGTTTACAGAAAGCGGTTATTATACGCTCCCATATAAATTCGACTTTTATGAGAGTGGCGACCTTGAAGAGAAAGAACTTAAGAAGATCCTTTCCAAAGGAAGCCTTATCGTAATATTCTCCGACAACGACTTCGATGAAGAGATCGAAGATTACTTTGATGAGATACGCGAAGGAAATATAGGCTATACGAGCGAAGCGTGGATCGACATTAACTTTGACAGCAATGCTTACGTTATGTACGGACGCGCTGTTCAGTTCCAGACCGAAGTCCTGGAAAGCTATGAAGATTACTGTTTCGATCAGCTGAGCGGAAAATACAAGAAGATCGGTTACGACAGATTCGATCTTAACGACTTCAATCCTATTACATCTGTCGTCCTTAACAGGAACACAGCCAACAGTGCAGCTTCCAGGCTTATTCCGGGCATCATAATGTTGCTCCTATACTACTGCGTATATTCTCTGTCATGCGACATGTTCGCAGCAGAAAAGGACCGCGGATTCCTTCGTAAGCTCTTGATGACACCTGCTCCTCCCTTCTCGATTTTCGGAGGAAAGACACTCGCCATCATCGTTATCTCTCTTGTATCTTCAATAGTTACCTATCTGGTATTGTTCGCGGCAAGCTGGCTTAACATCAGTAATGACTCCATGTCGCTTCTGCCGTTCGGAATGCTCCTTACTACAAAAGAGTTCTTAGCATTCCTTCTCGTGATTCCGGCTACTTCATATGTAATGTGCGCTATTTGTCTGAGCATCGTCTTCTCTCTCGAAAAGATGCCGGACATCCTGACGAACCTTCAGTTCCCGCTCGTATTGTTCCTCATTGAATTCTTCGCGCAGATGGCAAGGAGCGCTCCGCCGTTCATGGTCGAGTTCCTTGTTCCTATCCATGGAACGATCTGTGCGCTACGAGACATTTTCGCGACAGATATTAGATGGTCCTATCTGATACTTACCTGTCTTGTGGATATACTCGTAGGAACGCTCATGCTAAGGCATTCATTCAAAAAGATCGGAGATTAAGCCTATGATGCTCGAAGTTAATAATGTATGTAAGAGATATACAGAAGGCAAGCTGACTGTCGATAACGTAAGTTTCAAGGTCGATAAGGGAACCGTATACGGACTTCTCGGTCCTAACGGTGCCGGAAAGACGACGCTCATGCAGATGATCGCCACTCTCCTTACGCCTACTTCGGGCGATATCTATATCGACGGGCTTAAAGCTCCTAAAGATACGTTAGAGATCCATAAGAAGATCGGTTTTCTGACAACTGAAGTCAAGCTCGATCCTGCATCTACACCGGACAGGCTCTATGACTTTTTCGCTGAGCTCTATGATCTTCCTAAGGACTATATAAAGGAAAAGAAGAAGATCGACTTCGCAAGATTCGGTATCGAGCCTTTCGCGAAAAAGAGGATCGTCGAATTGTCGACGGGTATGAAGCAAAAGATCAGCATCGTCATAAGTTTGATGCATGAGCCGCCTGTGATCATTTTCGATGAGCCGACGAACGGACTTGATATCCTTACCTCTAAGCAGGTTACGGATTATCTCCTGGAACTTAAGAGTCAGGGCCGCGCGATCATCCTCTCGACGCATATCTTCCAGCTCGCTGAGAGCTTATGCGATGAGATCGGCATTCTTGTCGACGGTCACCTGGTAGCTTCAGGAACTGCTGAATTCTTAACTAAGGAAACTGATTCAAAGAACTTCGAAGAAGCTTTCTTTAAACTTTACACTATGCACCACAGGGAGGAATGAGATGAACCTAAGAGCTTTTAAGGCTATATTCCTAAAAGCTTTCGGCCGCAATGGTAACGGAGGCGCCCAAGCATCCAAGACTACGTTTGTGTTAAGTCTTGTGTTTATTGTCGCGCTCGTTTTCATGGCAAGCAACCTCATTCTCTCAAGATGGATAAACAGGCAGAACGAATATGAAGGAAGCCGTTCGATCATTGTTATCAATGCTCCTGAGTCTTTCAACGGATACATTTACGATAATAAGCCCAAGCTCAAGAACAGGATCATCTATCAGAGAGCTGATGCAGCTTACGATTTTTCAGAGTATTCAGATCTGATGGATGAGTACGATGCTTATATGACGATCTACTTCCCTTCTAATTTCGAAGAAGAGATAAGTAACGGAAACACCTGTGAGATCTTGTCATATGTATCCTCCGACAAGCTTAAATATTCCGACTGGCATGATAACTTCAGTGATGTGATCCTTGAA
>JAGCGE010000283.1 GCA_017649745.1 Clostridiales bacterium
GCCTGGTGGTAGTAGTCAGGCTTGCCTTTCATGTCAGGATGCTCTTTCTCGAAAATATTCGGCTCGCGGCCGCGTTCGTTGATGAAGTATTCAGCGAGAGTCTTGTAAGTCTCGTTGCCTGTCTTCTCATACAGCTCGAAAAGCGCCATCTCGGCGATCTCGTGGCCCGGATAGCCGTGGATCTTGCCGTCTTCAGGACCGAACTTCGATGCGACGTAGTCTGCGAAGCGGGAAGCAGCGTTAAGGAGTTTGTCCTTGCCGGTCGCGTTGCTGTAGGCGATCGCGCCTTCGATAAGGTGGCCGAGGCAGTAGAGCTCGTGGTGATCGCGAAGATCAGTGAAGCTCCTGTCCATGCCGTTGATAATGTAATAAGTATCTAAGTAACCGTTGTCGAGCTGAGCGGCGCAGACAATGTCGATAGCGCCGTCGGCGATCTGCTCCAATTCCGGATTCGGATGCGTCGCAAGTGTGTATGCGACAGCTTCGATCCACTTGGAGAAGTCACTGTCCTGGAAGACGAAGCCGTAGAACTCGTCGTCTTTTGGATTAAGCGGATCTTCAGGGAGAGCTTCGAAACCTCTGTAGGTGTAGACGGGCTCTTTAAAGTCTGCGCCAAGAGAGATCTTCTTGGCGTTGAGAGCGGCCGCCGCCCTGAAATTATGCATGCAGTAGCTCGGGCTCGCGCCGTCCACGCGGTCGTTTAAGATTTCCCACTGATATGGGAGAACGACATCGCGGATGAGCTTCTGATAGCGCGCGAAAAAGGTGTCGGTTATCTTTATATCTTTTACATTAAACGTTTCCATATGTGGATTTTACTATATGCTCTGCCGCAAATATACCGCGGATTTGTGTTTGCTTTATAAAAGTCGTTAGTATATACTTTGATTATCAAAATAATTCACAAAGGGGATTAATTATGTGGGACGCTGCATATTTCGATGAACTGAAAGACAGGCGGGCCAAGGTCGCAATGGGCGGCGGCGAAGACTATATCGCCAAGCAACATTCGCGTGAGAAGCTCACTGCCAGAGAGAGAATCGAGGCGCTTTTCGACGATGGCACATTCGTTGAAGTAAACGACATGGTCACAAGTAGAGCTACTGATTTCGATATGGAGAAAAAGAAGAAGCCGGGTGACGGTGTAGTTACGGGTTATGGTCTCGTACACGGCCGTACGGTTTTCGTTGCTTCACAGGATTTCACTGTCGGAGGCGGTGCGCTCGGTGAGGCACAGGGAATGAAGATCTGCAACATCATGGACAAGGCTATGGACATGAAGGCACCTATGGTCTTCGTTAACGACAGTGGCGGAGCTCGTATCGAGGAAGGTATCGACAGCCTTGCTGGTTATGCAGGTATCTTCTACAGGAACACTATCGCTTCAGGCGTTATTCCTCAGATCTCTGTTATCCTTGGACCTTGCGCAGGTGGTGCTTGCTATTCACCGGCTATCGCTGACTTCATCTTCATGACAGAGAAGAACGCTCAGATGTTCATCACAGGACCTGACGTTGTTAGATCAGTAACAGGTGAGGAGATCTCATCTGAGGATCTCGGTGGTGCATATGTTCATAACTCTAAGAGCGGTGTTGCACATTTCGAATATAAGGATGATCTCTCATGCCTTAACGGTGTAAGAGAACTCTTAGGATATCTTCCACAGAACAATATGGATAAGTCCATGGTAGTTCCCGGCCGTGAGATCGACAGAAGCGCAGACCTCGAAAACATCGTGCCTGACAATGCTAAGCAGTCCTACGATGTTAAGGACGTTATCTATACGTTCGTAGATGAGGGAAGCTTTTTCGAGATACAGCCACATTTCGCACAGAATATCGTTATCGGATTTGCAAGACTTGAGGGTAAGACGATCGGTATCGTAGCTAACCAGAGTAAGGTTATGGCTGGTTCCCTTGAGATCAATGCTTCTGATAAGGGCGCTAGATTCATCAGATTCTGCGACTGCTTCAATATCCCGATCCTGACACTCGTTGACGTTCCGGCATTCCTTCCTGGAAGTCAGCAGGAGCACAACGGTATCATCAGACACGGCGCTAAGCTCCTCTACGCTTATTCTGAGGCTACTGTTCCGAAGATCAGTATCGTAATGCGTAAGGCTTACGGCGGAGCTTATATCGCTATGAACAGTAAGGGTATCGGCGCTGATATCGTTTACGCTTGGCCGATCGCAGAGCTTGCGGTTATGGGTGCGGCCGGCGCTGTTTCCATCATCGGACGTAAGGCAATCAAGAACGCTGAAGATCCGGCAGCTAAGAAGAAGGAACTCCTCGAAGAGTACAACAACAAGTTCATGAACCCGTACATCGCAGCCGAGCACGGCTATGTAGATGAGGTAATCATGCCTAGTGAGACTCGTCAGAGGATCGTATCCGCTTTCAGGATGCTCGAGACAAAGAAGAAAGTTAATCCGTTCAAGAAGCACGGAAACATTCCTTTGTGAGGTGGCTTATGGAAAAAGACGTTATCGTTGCCATGGCTGTCGCAGCATTGGCTGAAGAACTTAATACCGATATAAAGAAGATCAGGGTGGTCTCTTTCAAGGAAGTCGAGAAGAGCCGTCTTGAGAAATATATCGAGGATCATTCAATCGTTTACAGGAAATATCAGTTAGGAGATTAATTTTATGAGCAAGTATCGTATCAGCATGAACGGCAAGACATACGAGATGGAGATCGAGCTTATGGACGAGCAGCCTGTAGCAGGCGCTCACAGAGGAGCTGCCATCCCGGCTAACCCTAAGAAAGCACCAAACAACGACCCTGTAGTAAGAGTCATCGATCCACAGGTCGACGTTAAGACACACGTTAACAGCGACACAGTGATCAGCCCAATGCCGGGTACAGTCGTTAAGGTTCTTAAGGCTGCAGGTGACGAAGTTAAAGAGGGTGAGACAGTTCTCGTACTCGAGGCTATGAAGATGGAGAATGAGATCACAGCTCCTCGCGCAGGAAAGCTTAAGGACATCCAGGTAACAGAAGGCCAGGCAGTTCCTGGTGGAGTTGTATTGTTTGACTTAGAGCCGGAGGGATAATACTTTGCTGGATTTTAATGGTGGTAAATTATACATAACAGATACGATCCTCCGTGACTCGCATCAGTCCCACGCAGCTACCCGTATGCGCCTCGAGGACATGCTCCCGGCTTGTGAGCTCCTCGATTCCATGGGCTATTGGTCTGTAGAGTGCTGGGGCGGCGCCACATTCGACGCATGTATGAGATTTCTCGACGAGGATCCGTGGGAGCGCCTTCGTACGCTTCGTAAGGCTATGCCTAACACAAAGCTTCAGATGCTCCTTAGAGGACAGAACCTCCTCGGTTACAGACACTATGGCGACGATGTCGTAGATGCTTTCTGTAAGAAGATCATCGAAAACGGTATCGACGTTGTCCGTATTTTCGATGCATTGAATGACACAAGAAATATGGAAGCTTCCATCAGAAGCGTTAAGAAGTACGGCGGCACGGTCGAGGCAGCATTAAGCTACACGACTTCACCGGTCCATGACGAGGAATATTTCGTTAACAAGGCTCTCGAGCTCGAATCCATGGGTGCAGATACTATCTGTATCAAGGACATGGCGAACCTCCTTCTCCCGAAGGATGCTTACTCACTCGTCAGCAAGATCAAGGCCGCAGTAAAGATCCCTGTACACCTTCACACACATAACACGACAGGTACAGGTTCCATGGTCTATATGGCAGCAGCTATGGCAGGCGTAGACATCATTGACTGCGCACTTTCACCATTCGCTAATGGTACTTCACAGCCGGGCACAGAGTCCATGGTAGCAGCTCTTCAGGGCACACCGCGTGATACTGGTCTTGACCTTGAGAAGCTCTCACAGGCAGCAGCTCACTTCAAGACAGTTGCTGACAGAATGGAGTCAGAGAAGCTCATCAGCTCCAAGGTTCTCCGTGTCGATCCTAAGACTTTGCTCTATCAGGTTCCTGGCGGAATGCTCTCGAACCTCATCTCACAGCTTAAGCAGGCTAATGCTGAAGATCGCTACGAGGAAGTTCTTCGTGAGGTTCCACGCGTTCGTGAAGACTTCGGCTATCCGCCTCTTGTAACTCCTACGAGCCAGATCGTCGGTTCTCAGGCAGTATTGAATGTCCTCATGGGCCGTTACAAGTCCTTTACTAAGGAGTCCAAGGGTCTTCTTAAGGGTGAGTATGGTCAGCTTCCTGGCAAGGTAAATGAAGAGGTTCGTAAGATGGCTATCGGAGATGACGAGGTTATCTCTTGCCGTCCGGCAGATCTCATCGAACCTGAGATGGATAAGATCCGCGAGCAGTATGGTGACATCTGCAAGACAGAGGAAGACCTCTTAAGTTGTGCACTTTTCCCTCAGGTTGCTCCTGAATTTATCAAGCGCCGCGACGACTTGATCGTTCACGAGATCGAAGTCGAGTGGGACGGACAGTAATAACGACTAAATCTAACGGAAAATACATTAAAGCGCCGCTTCGTAATGAGGCGGCGTTTTGCATTTGTGGAAATTTTATTGTCTGATAATGAACAATGGAAGACTCGTCGCCTTGTTCTTTTCGATGAAATGTAAACCCGAACAGGTAATATTTTTGTAATGAATCAGCGATACAGCGGAAAGACTACCGTGATAGAATTCAGGTGTATTAAGGCGCATTGTGCCTAAATGAATAATTTACGGAGGGCAACGTAAATGAAGAATAGAATGTTGACCAAGTTAGCTGCAATTTCAATGACAGCAGCAATGTCTTTCGGCGTTTTCACAGCAATCCCTGGCGGTGTTGTATTAGCTGATGGTACAATCCCTGATGGAATTTCGATAGAGGGTACCAAAGCTACTTTGACAGATGATGTAACCATAGAATATCCTATTCCGGATGTAGATATAACTGAATTAGAACTTAATGGATTTACGTTGACTTATAACCAGACTTCCATTCCACTCTTTAATTTGGATGGAGTGAATCTGGAAATAAAAGATTCCAGTGAATTACAATTAGG
This sequence comes from Clostridiales bacterium, assembly GCA_017649745.1. The sequence continues at coordinate 5,015 of JAGCGE010000283.1, forward strand.
TAAGATCATTACCGCAGGAGCTATCATTGTTAATACATCATATGATGAACACTCTGAAACGGTAACTCTTTCAGGAGGAACTTTAGTTGGTCCTGCCAGTGAAACGGACAAAGTTGGAAATTCAGCTATTAAGATTTATTCGAATGATAGTTTCGTTATGAATGGCGGTACAATAACTAATTTCTTTTACGATAAAGGCGGAGCGATCCGTGCTGATGGTTATGGATCATTTGTAACAATAAATGCAGGTACAATAGAGAATTGTTTTGCTACTTATGGTGGAGCTATTTATGCAGAGAATTCACAATCTGTATCGATGAACGGTGGTACGATCAGGTATTGTTCTGCAGAAAGAGGCGGCGGCATTTATTCAAAGAATGCAGATGTTGGTATCAATGCCTTAAGTAATATTATTTATAATTCTGCTACTGTTCAGGGTGGAGGTATCTGTCACATTGATGAAAGACTTGATGAACAGTGTTCTTTGTTCCTGAACGGCGGATTTATCCAAAACAATTCATGCGCAAGTTTTGAGGGACAAGCTCAAGGCGGTGGCGGTGTTTATGTTGAGGTTAAATATCCTAATCCTGAAGGATGTATGGTTATTGTTGATTGTACAATTCAAAACAACAGCAACTCGACAGGAACAAAGAAGAATTTGTATCTTGCAAAAGCTGATAATAAGACCTTTTTTGATGGAAAAGGAATAACAAAAGTTGGTATTTCACGTTATGGTGCTGAGGCCGAACAGGAATTGGCAACAGTTAGGTATAAGGGTTATAGTAGTCATAATAATCTGGAGAGTGATAATCCAGGGTTTGACTTTCAGCTCCAAGTTTCAGAAGGAGAGTATTCAAATGACAAGCTTCTTTTCGTTGAAATAGAAGTTGTTGAGAATTGTGAAGTTAAAGGCTGTAATCTTGTTCTTGACGGAAGTTCGATCGGAATCAAATATACAGTGTTTATTCCTGATTCATATACTTCGGAGCAGATTGCTAATCTTAGAGCTCAAGGAACTTTTAAATGGAATGCTGATACAACAAAGAGAGGTATCGGTATTGCCAATACTGATGTTGAGCCAATAAGTACAACACGAGATGCAAATGGTTGCATCGAGTTCTTAATTAAGGTCTATAGTACAGACATGAGTGTCAACGTTAGGTTTGCTCTTACTGACAAGCCTGTAGGTTCAGGAGGACAGGAAATCTTTAGTAATACTGATTTCTCTGTTGCAGGTTATGCTGAAACGCTTCTTGCTTCCCCTTCAGAATATAATCTAGGAACTAAAGAAATCGGCATAATTACGGCTATGCTGAATTATGGAGCAGCTTCACAGAAAAAGTTTGGAGTTTGCACTGATAACCTCGCTAATGATTGTATAAAGGGCACGGATCATCACGATGAATATGTGGAACCTACGAATGTGGAGGCTCGTACATTAACTCAAAGTGATACAGAGCATATTAAGTTCTATGCAGCAAGTATTGTTTTCGATGGCGCTGTTACACTGAAATTGTATTTCAAGTATGCAGATATAGATCCAAAGACGGATGTAGTTATTACAGTTGATGGAACTAAGTACACTGCTTACACCACAACAAATAGCGATGGAATTTCTCCTTATTGCTATATCAAGATCAATGGAATCGAGCCAAAGAATATAGATCATCAGTATAATGTCGTAGTTACAGAGGGCGCTGATGAAGTTATCGATCTTAGTTACTCACCATTGAATTATATCGATGGCGTCTTTAAGAAGAACAGCACTGATGAAATGGGTACACTGGTAAAGGCTCTCTATACCTACTACAAGACACTTAATGTTGGAAATCAATAAGGGAGGCTCTATATGAAGAATAAATCAGATTATATAACGCCTGAACTTCAGGTAATCTTGCTTACGGATACATTACCTTCGTCTTTCCCTGAGGGCAGGGATCCTGGTGAAGGCGATCCATACGTAGATGAAGATGCTTAATCTATGCTGATGAAAAATGCTGTCGCTTGCGGCAGCATTTAATTTGTATGATAGAATAAACCAAAACATGTTATAGGAGATAGTTATGAAAAAGAAGGTATGGATCCCGATAGTTGCGGTTGCTGCTGTAGCAGTAATTGCTGTGGGAATCATTATAGGACTTAAGACTACAAAGAAAGATACTTCTTCAGAAGGCGAACAGATAAAAACGGAATCTTCCGAGGAGACTAACAGTCTTGGTGAGACGATAAGTGGTGATGAGAAGACAACTGAATCTGCATCAGGCGAGAAGAACGATACGAAGTCTTCTGATGAGAGTGCTTCATCTTCTGAGGCTCAGGAGGGATCAACTACATCTGAGTCATCTAAGACAGGTGAGACAACTACTAAGGAAACAAACAGCGACGGCACGCCAAAGGCAACTGAGAATCAGCAACTGCCTGAGACTGAGCCTGGTGAGATCATGATCATAGAGCCTGATCCGACAACTAAGCCTACAACATCATCAGGTAAGAATCCTACAACAAAGCCTACATCAGGTTCTAAGACTCCGTCAGGCAATGGCGGTAGCGGTAACGGCGGAAGCGGTGACAACGGTAATTCCGGTAGCGGAAATTCTTCAGGTTCTACAACACCAGCTCCTACTTCTTCTAATGGTGACGATGTGATCGAGTTGCCTTTCGTACCGATCGAGGATCTGCAGGGAGAAGAATGATGAAGCTTAATAAAGAATTTATCTCTAGAAATATAAACGGGGAGTGTATTCTCGTACCTGTCGGTTCGGCTTCTTTCGCAGGACTTGTTAAGGGCAATAGGACTATGGGCGATATCATCGAGCTTCTAAAGGAAGAGACGACTGAGGAAGAGATTGCACAGAAGATCTTCGAGAAATATGATGCACCTGAAGACAAGATCAAGGCTGATGTTGCTATGGTGATCGCTAAACTTCGTGAGGTTGGCGCAATCGATGAGTGAGCGCATTAAAGGCACATACAAGATCGCAGACAAGATCATCTCGGTTGATTCAATATACAGGAATGTCCACAACTATTGTCAGGGTTACGAAGCTTCAGGTGATCCTGAGATCGTTGTGAAAACATCTGCTGAGGATATTCTTTTCGAGAAGGAGAGGGCTGAGGAAGAGCATTCCGACGGTTATCTCGAGGAGCTTGCAGTCTATCGCCATATCTGTGAGAAGATGCCATTCTACAATACTTTCATGTTCCATGGTTCCTGTATAGCGGTCGACGGTATTGGATACCTTTTTGGAGCACCAAGTGGCACGGGTAAGTCGACCCACGCGAAGATCTGGTGCGACAATCTGGGCGATCGTGCGGTTATGGTTAATGACGATAAGCCGCTGCTGAAGGTCGAGAACGGCACTATTTATGCTTACGGTACTCCGTATAACGGCAAGCATAGGCGTGGTACGAATATGAGAGCTCCGCTCAAAGCGATCTGCTTTCTTCACCAGGCGCCTGATAATTCTATAAGACCGCTCGAAAAGGCGGAGGCTTACACGAACATCATCACTCAGACTTACAGACCGTTTGATATGGAGGCGTTCGTTAAGACGATGGAGCTGGTCGATGTGATGTTGGAATCGCTGAAGTTCTATTCGCTGGGGTGCAACATGGAACGGGAAGCTTTCGAAGTCTCGTTTGGGGCGATGAATAAATAATGCAAATATCAGGATAACGTGATAAAATCCGAATGTTTATATAAAAAGTTATGGAGGGTGTTATGAAGAAGACTGGAATAGTGTCACTTGTTATGTCATGCGTAATGAGCATGAGTCTTTTCTCGTTTGTTTCAGCAGGAAGTGTTCTAGCTGACGACGGAAGAAGTCATAGAGATGGTCCCTGGGCCGATCAGTACGTAGGCGATGATGAAGAACAGGATTGGAAAAAAGAAGCTAATTCTGATTGGATGTGTTGTGATTTTCGTGGATATCACTACAGGCTTTTGGATGAAAAAGCATTTACTGATATCTGTGGTGGAAAGCTTCCTGTTGATCGCGCAGAAGCAGAACAGAATTACACGGTCTATTTCTTAGGAGCAGACCTTGATCTTGATATTGCTACTGACAAATTCTCTGGCGTGTTTAACTCATATTATTATGATCTTAACGGATATAATATCAACTATAATGTTGAGATAACAGACGGATATGAGGGTAACCAGTATCTTTTTAATGCTGAACAAGGTGGCGCACACATTTATCTGAGAGATAGTTCTAAAGGTTCGGTCAAAGGATCGATCATATCCACTAAGAATGCGCCTATAGGTCTGGCAGACAATAACGCTGACTTTCATGTTGAAGTTCCAATAAACGGATCACAGAATGCTTATGCAGAAACAAATGCACGCGCATTTACATTATTAAACGGCGAGCTTGAATTGAAAGCTGAAATTAGTGGTTTTTCAGCAACACGCGGTGGAGCGGTTTATATCGAAGCAGGAACGTTGCGTTGTGATAGTGGAGCCAAGATAACCAATTGTCATGCCGACGAAGGCGGAGCTATTTTCTCTATTGCAGGCACTTTGTACCTTAATAACGGAACCACGATCTCAGGAAATACAGCTGAGAGCCGAGGCGGTGGTCTGTGTATTAACGGAGAATTAAACGACACCCAACTCACTTGTTCAAATTGTTATATCACTGAAAACATATGCTATGGATTAGATGATGGTGAAGGCGGTGGAGGAATCTACTGTTATCCTTCTATCAGTAATAGCTATAGTTTAATAAACATGAATTACACTGTTGTAGTAGACAATAATTATAGTGAGGATGGAAATAGTAATAACATTTTCTTCGCTGGATACAGTTATAGAGATAAGATAGATGCAAGACTTTTGGATATGACCAATTCTCATGTTGGTGTTTCTCGTGAAGTCAGTCAGGACGATCAAGACTGGTTCTACAGCATTGTTGTTTGTGATACTGTTATAGATGAAAATGTATTCTTCAGTGACAGTTCGGATTACTATCTGTCTCCTGTGACAAACGGAAAGGAACTCAAGTATTATAATTGCGCTGTACCGCATTTTCTCGGATATTCAGTCCTTGTTGACGGTGCAGTAGGATTAAAGATGTATTTCGAACTCCCTGATGATTATTTCACAAATCCTGATTATGTATATCGTATAAAGAGCAACGGAACAGAAGAGGTGATCAAGACTTTCGCTAACGATGAGTTTATTCCTGTAGAGAATGAGCCTCACAGGTATTATGCGATCGCATATATTCCACCAATCGATCTTGCAAATTCTTATTACTCTTCCAATGCTTTGAGAGTGTATTACGATGATAAGGTGAATTCAGGAACAACAGTTTCCTTGAGTGATTACAGAACTGCAATCCAGAGAATTGGAACAGAAAAAGATAAGATTATGGTCGATGCTGTTATTGATTATTGCTATGGTGTCAGTGCTATAAAATCCGGCTGGTACTATAATCCGATCGTCTCTTCTTACACTCGTCCATATGACACAGAGGATATCGATGAACCTGATCCGATAGTATCTTCTGGACCGTTTGCATATAAAGGAAGCAGCTTGGTTGCTAACAGTGAGACAAAGCTCAAGCATTATTTCACAATAGAAGATGGTAGTGATGTTTCTAAGGTTTCTGTTTATGTAGACGGCGTTAAGATGAAAGTATACAACGCCGGAAATGGATACTACAACGTTACCATCACTAACATCAACTTCTTCCAGGCAGGTACAAGAAAGACAGTTGTTGTTAAGTACGACGGAGTAGATCAGTACAGTTTCTCTTATTCTCCATGTGACTACTTGTATAAGGCCGTAGCAGCAGGTGATGGTAAGGATAATAAAGGAACATATATCTTTGCTAAGGCTTTCTACAACCTTTATAGAACAATGATAGATTACAATACACCTAACGAATGAGAGGTACGCATATGAAAAAGAATGAATACATTATGCCTGAGATAGAGTTGATCAAGCTCGAGACCGCTTTGAACAATTCGACAGAATCTACTGAAGAAACAGAATACGGAGATCAAGAATCCAATATTCATTAACAACTCAAGGCCGCCGCGAGGCGGTCTTTTGATTTTTAGTATATAATCAATAAAGATTTGTGAAGCGGAGCGGTGAATGAAGATCGACAGCCTGGAGACAATCAAGAAGAAACGTAAAGACGGCACTTTCGGCGAGATGTTCGACGACTGGAAGTGGATCTTCTCGTATTCTTCTAAGTTCAAGCCGAGGATCGTGCTCTATACGCTCCTTGGACTTCTCAGCAGCTCCTTAGGTCTTGTATCATCAGTTGCGAGCAAGTTCCTGATCGATGTTATCGTCGGTAGGAAAACAGACAAGCTCTGGCTTGCTGCGCTCATCACGGTAGGCGGCGCACTGTCGTCGATACTTCTTCAGAATCTCATGAGCAGAGTTACGCTCAAGCTCGAAGTCGATATGACGAATGTGGTGAGGAAGGATGTTTTCGAGAAGGTCATGGGAGCCAAATGGCAGTCCCTGAATGCTTTCCCGAGCGGCGATATCCTGAACAGGTTCCACAGCGATATAGGTAATGTGGCAGGCAATGCGATCAACTGGATCCCGACCCTCATTATCTCTGTCTACAGCTTCGTGACGACTTTTGCCGTGATCTTCTACTATAGCCCTGTCATGAGCCTTATCGCACTCTCATCCGCGCCGATCCTGCTTCTTTCAGGCCGCTATCTTATTCGAAAACAACGCGAATACCAGAATTCCGTCATGAAGTCCACAAGTGCTCTCTATGCCTATGAGTCGGAGGCTCTTTACGGAATAGATACGATCAAGTCTTTTGGCGTGACTGACCGTTTCAGCTTCGGCCTTAATGAACTTCAGGCTGAGTACAAGCGCATGAGTCTTGCGAAGAATGCTTTTGTTATCAAGAGCAACATATTCATGGCGCTGACATCGCTTTTCGTACAGTTCGGTGCCTATGCATACTGCCTCTACCTCTTGTGGAGCGGCGCTATCACTTATGGTACTATGATCTTGTTCCTTCAGCAGAGGATCAACC
>JAGCGE010000284.1 GCA_017649745.1 Clostridiales bacterium
TCACAGAGATCGGGCGGTAATATGGTTAGTTACGGCGGCCAGTATGACGTAGCATATATATATCCCATCGCAGGATTGTCTGTAGGTGATTATAGTGTAACTGCAACACTTTACTATGATGATGACGGATCAGGTCCTAATCCAAAGGTTATAATGGATACAGCTACATACACTCTTAAAGTTACTTCGGCTGGAACAAAGTACAGCGTAACTGTTACTGATGGCACGGCGGATAAGCCATCGGCAAGTGCAGGAGAGGTTGTAAGAATTACAGCTAATGCGGCACCCGCAGGAAAAACGTTCAAGGAGTGGCAAGTAACCGGCGATACAGTTAGCCTGTTCGATGCTAACTCAAGCATCACTAGTTTTACTATGCCTGAAGAGAATGTGTCGATTAAAGCGGTATATGAAGATATTATTGTAACATCCAATTATACTGTTACTTTTGATTCAAATGGCGGAATCGGAACAAAGGAAGATGAAACAGTAATTGAAGGTTTTAGTTATACACTTCCTTCGGCTTCGACTTTTACTGCTCCTTCAGGAAAAGAATTTGTATGTTGGAATGTATATGAAATCTCACCTGACAGCGGATCTTCAAAAGCTCCCGGAGACGTAGTCACTATCAATGCTGATACAACGATACAGGCTGTTTGGAAGAATATCGATTATTGTAATGTAGTCTTTAATTCCAACGGCGGAAGTTCTGTTGTTGCACAGACATTAGTTATAAATAATAAAGCAACAAAGCCTACAGATCCTACAAAGTCAGGCTACACATTCGGCGGCTGGTATAAAGATTCTGCATGTACTACAGCTTATGACTTCGATTCAGCTGTAACTGCTGATATCACACTCTATGCAAAGTGGACAGCTGTTTCGACACCGGATCCTGTTAAACCTGACCCAACTACTGCTCCCGAACCTGATAAAGACAGTGGATTCGAAGACTTTGTTGAGAGACTTTACACTGTAGCTCTCAGCCGTGCTTCCGAAAAAGAGGGTAAAGATTACTGGTGTGAGTTAGTTGGTAACGGAACACTTACTGGTGCTGACTGTGCTCGCTTCTTCCTCACAAGTCCCGAGTTCAAGGGCAGAGGATTAAGTGACGAAGATTTCCTTAAGGTTCTTTATTCAACATTCTTCGATCGTAATGCAGCTGATGATCCGGATGGATTCAATTTCTGGCTTAACAGCCTTAAGACAGTCGGTAAAGATACGGTAGTCGAAGGCTTCATCAACTCACCGGAGTGGTGCGACATCTGCGCTACATATGGAGTTAGGAGTGGTGCACTAACTGCTAAGGCAACGAAAGCCTCAAAAAATGCAACTGCATTTGCTACAAGACTTTACACTGAGTGTTTAGGTCGTGAACCTGAAGAGGGCGGACTTAAGTATTGGAGCTTAGGACTTACCAATCAGGAACTTACAGGTTCACAGGCAGCTCATGAGTTCTTCTACTGTAAGGAGTTCAATGATCATAACTTTGACAACAAGGAACTCATTACGAGGATGTATAAGACATTCATGGGAAGAGATCCTGATGATGAAGGACTTAACTACTGGCTTACAAACATGAACAACGGCATGACCAAAGATCAGGTATTTAACAGTTTTGTTCAGTCGCAGGAGTTCACTGAGATCTGTGCAAGCTATGCTATAGTCAGATAATAGATTTACAGATCAAACGGCATCGTACTTTCGGGTAGGATGCCGTTTTTTTGTTTGTAAAATAACACAAATTTGCGTTCGGTGGATTTTTTCTTGCGGTTTTATCAAATATTGAATATTCTTGTTGATAACGGTATAGACGTATAAATGCGGTCTGTGTATAATGCATGCTAAAGTTTGATTGAGTTTGTCAGTATGAATAGAAAATGCCAGTTTTTTGAACCTGGCTAAATGGCATATCTCAATTTTGACATGAATGATTACATTTGGGGACTGTGATAATTCTTTCGGATGATTGGGATTACACAGTATTTTTTTGTGTTTTTTCGAACAGAGAGGGTTAAGAAATTGAAAAGGTTTATTGCAACGATCGTTACAGCAGCGATCACACTTGCTCTTTTCCCGTTTGGGTCAGGAGCAAAGGCAGCAGACACGATATCCAAGAAGTTCGATCTTGGCGGTAAGGGAACCGCTTCAGGATATATCGGTGTATCTGCTACTGAGAAATACGATAAGAGTAAAGGATACGGATTTGGCCAGTTGAATCTGGTAAAGAATGTAGAAGCTAAGGGAAAAGGTGCACTAAGTGATGCGGTCCATTTTGACGGCGGATACGGCAACTTTATTGTCGATCTTCCGAATGGTTACTACAAGATAACCGTAACGACAGGAAACGACGAATCGACAACGATCACCGCGGAAGACGCCGATCAGCTCTTCTTCTTGACGGGTAATAACGCCGTCGATTCATTCACGATACCGGTTACTGACGGACAGCTCAATATCTATGCGACTCATGGTGTTGGAGATATTCACTCGATCAGCACGATCGAGATCGAACAGACAACCTCCAAGTCGACGATCTGGCTTTGCGGAGATTCCACGGTCGCAACTTATTACAATGTTCCTGAAGATTCGAAGCGCGGCTGGGGAGAATATCTCGACGATTTCATTGATACGAATAAGTATGATGTAAGAAATGTGTCTATCAGCGGTCTTCGTTCAGCCGGTCTGAAATCCAGCGTTTTTCCTACTATCGAGAAATTTGGTAAGAGTGGAGATATCATACTGTTTTCGGTAGGTATCAACGATTACATTGATGAATATAAATTGCATCCGGATGCGATAGATTCTTCTGCTTATGTATCGACTATGACATCCATGGTCAAGAGTGCTAAGAATAAGGGAATGACAGTCTACCTTGTTAAGCAACAAGGATTAGCAGATGACTGTTCTAAATACCCGATTCTCGATTACAAGTGGTTTGGAAAAGAACTAGATTCTATCGCTTCTTCCGAGAAAGTCAGGACTATCGATCTGTTTGGTTCTTGGCTTAGGTTCTGTCTCAAAATATCTTCAACTCAGGCAGTGCAATACTATGCCGAAGGTGTTCATCTGAATGCCGAGGGTTCGAAAATACTCGCTAAGATGGTTGCTGATCTGCTCTTCCCGTCAGGCGGCACCGGCGGTTATACATATGTGGATCCTTATCCTGATTTCGATGCTACTGCAAAGGTCATCTATGAAACTGAATTGTCCGGCGAAGTGATCGTAAATCCTCACAAAGGATATGTTATGGAAGTGCATAATCCGGATATGCTCTATTCCGGAAAACACAGATTGGGTATCGACGGTTCCGAGAACAATCATGCATGGGACGTCATCTCTGTTTGTTGCAGCGTTCTTTATTGGGAGGAATTAAATCCTGCTGAGGGTGTGTACAACTGGGAAGAGATCGACACGATGCTCGATGCCTGTGAACAGGCGGGTTATACATATGCGTTCAGGATCATTCCTTATTCCACGGGTAGGGGTTCCGACGACAATTACGGAGAAGAACACGACTTCGTTCCTCAGTGGGTCTATGACAAAGGTGCGAAGCAGAATATAGCTACATACAAATACAGGGATAATTCTCCTCAGATCAAGGTTCCTGACTGGTCTGACCCTATATACATAAAGGCCTACAAGGATTTCATGACAGCTTTGGCGGAGCGTTACGATAATGATCCGCGTGTCGAGTATATGGAGATCAGAGCATTCGGTAACATGGGTGAATGGCACACTTCGGAATTTATCGGTAACGAGATGCCTTCAGCCAAGACCCAGATGGATATGCTGGATCATTATAAGTCTGTATTCAAGAATATCAGATGTTGTGTCTTCATTGATGCGAGAGGAGAGGTCTATGACTATGCTAATTCTCTCGGATTTGCTAAGCGAAGTGACGGTCTTGTAATGGGCAAGAATTACGAGTGGGAATTGGTCCCTTCATACGAAGCTAACGTCATGACGATGGGCGATAATCATAACACTTACGAGTACATGCTGAAGGTGAATAATCCTAACTATGTGAATTGGACACGTGAGCGTTATCGCGAATGCCTGGAGATCTCCCATCTGACCTTTATGGCAATGGATCAAGACAGCGGCTGTGGCTTATCCATATATCGTGATCAAAAAGATCTTATCGATGAGATGAATAACAGATTAGGATACGATCTCACGGTAACATCTGCTAAACGTGACGGCAATAAACTTAAGGTAACGATCAAGAATACCGGTCTTGCATCTGCTTTCTTCGACATACAGCTTGCTGCTGAAGTCACGGATGAGGATGGCAACAAGATCGAGAATTTCGGCGAGCCTGTCCTTATCGAAAACGGTTCATTCCGTGATGGTATGACAAAGACGTTTATGTTCGAATATAGCGGTACATTAGATGAGAATGCTACTATCTGTCTTGCAATGTATGACATAAAGAATCCGGCTGCAGCAGGCAAGGATCCTACGGTCAAATTCGATAACAAGAACAATTTGCCAAACAACAGATTGAAGCTCGTGGCAACATGGATCGATCCTTCACAGGAACCTACGGGAACACCAAGCGGAAACCCGTCAGGAACTCCTTCAGGCAATCCGTCAAATAACCCTTCATCAACGCCTTCATCAGGCAAGACACCTGCAGGATCTGAACTCTCATTCGGAGACTTCGTCGAGCGTCTTTACGTAGTAGCTCTTAATCGTCAGTCTGAAAAAGAGGGCAAGGATTATTGGTGTGAGTTAGTTGGTAACGGAACCTTAACCGGCGCTGACTGTGCTCGCTTCTTCTTAACGAGTCCTGAGTTCAAGGGAAGAAACTTAAGCGATGAAGAGTTCCTTAAGGTTCTCTACAAGACATTCTTCGATCGTGATGCCAAGGATGATCCGGATGGTTTCAACTTCTGGATGAACAGCCTTAAGTCAGTTGGTAAAGATACAGTTGTAGAAGGCTTCATCAACTCACCTGAGTGGTGTGATATCTGTGCTACTTATGGTGTTAAGTCAGGTGCTCCCACAGCTAAGGCAACTAAGGCTTCAAAGAATGCTACAGCATTTGAAACAAGACTTTATACGGAATGTCTTGGCCGTGAACCTGAGGAA
>JAGCGE010000285.1 GCA_017649745.1 Clostridiales bacterium
CAGCAGGTGTTGTTGTTCCGTGCATGATGTCCGCGTCTGCACCTGATGCCATAAGGCCTGTGCAAAGAGCGTACTCAAACATGTAGCTTGATCTTCTTGTGTCCTTACCGATAACTACCTTAGCTTTCTTGCCCTGCTTAGCGCCATAATACCAGCCAAGGAAACGACCGATCTTAATAGCGTGCTCATAGTTCAAATTCTTGTTAGCTTCACCTCTGAAGCCATCTGTTCCAAAATACTTGCCCATACTAACTCCTGAATCAGTTTTTCTCGACGATCACGCCATTGTCTTTAAAGATGGAGTTCTCAGGAACTACACCTCTTACGCATGATGTCGGATAAATGTTGCTGTGTCTGCCGACTACAGTTCCCGGATTACAAACGCTGTTGCATCCGACTTCTACATAATCACCGAGCATTGCTCCGAACTTCTTGATACCTGTCTCGATCTGCTCAGATCCGTTATGAACGACAACAAGCTTCTTGTCGGACTTAACGTTAGATGTGATAGAACCTGCACCCATATGTGAGTAATATCCGAGGATACTGTCTCCAACATAGTTGTAGTGTGGTGTCTGCACATGATCGAAAAGGATAACATTTTTAAGCTCACAGGAGTTACCTACAACGCAATTAGCTCCTACCAAAGCAGAACCTCTGATGAATGCGCAATGGCGAACTTCCGTCTCAGGACCGATGATACATGGTGCACCGAGATAAGCGGACGGGAATACCGTAGCTGTCTTGTGAACCCAAACGTGCTCAGAAACTTCTTCATAATCTTCACCGAGCGTAGGACCTAATTCAAGGATGAAGTCCTTGATTCCCTTCAAAGCTTCCCATGGATATGTGAAGCCTGAGAGATAATCCTTCGCAAGTGTGTGCTCTAGATCGTAGAGATCTGTAATCTTATACATAAATTTCACCTCAGAGTCTTTCCTTTTTTTCGATATCAAGGAAGTACTTGTATGTGTCAACCATGAGCTCGCCGCAAGCAGCTTCATCACAAGCGATGATAGCGGCATTGTGCATCTGCAAAGCACTGCATGTCCACTTCTGGCTTACACCACCTTCAACAGTAGCAGCCAATGCTCTAGCCTTGTTGTGGCCGGAGATGAGGACCAATACCTCTTTTGAATCAGTAACTGTTCCGATACCAACAGAAAGAGCCTGTGCAGGAACCTTCTCCGGATCGTTTCCGAAGAAACGGGAATTAACGATCCTTGTATCTGTTGTAAGATCTCTTACTCCGGTTCTGGAAGAAAGAGATGTGAAAGGCTCGTTGAATGCGAGGTGGCCGTCAACACCGATACCGCCCATGAACAGGTCGATACCGCCGTAAGAAGCGATCTTCTCCTCATAACGTCTGCACTCACCTTCCGGATCGTCAGTCATACCGTTCAAGATATTGATGTTCTCAGGCTTCATGTCTACAAGATGATCAAAGAGATTGTCGTGCATGAAGTACCAATAACTCTGATCATGCTCGTGTGGAAGTCCGAGATACTCGTCCATGTTGAACGTAACGACATTAGCGAAAGATACTTCGCCAGCCTTGTTCTTCTTAACAAGTTCCTGATACACACCGATTGGGGAGGATCCTGTAGGAAGTCCCAAAACGAATGGTCTGTTCTCCTTGTGAGCATTTATCTTTGCTGCGATGTAATCAGCAGCCCATTTACACATTTTTTCGTAATTGTCTTGAATTACAACTCTCATAATTTTTTCTCCTCAACAATGACAACTGACTGTTGCCTATTATCGGAGTCAAGAGAAGCTCTGTTACGGTTTCGATTCCGCTTTTTACCTTCTCTCTTACGGCCCGCCGATCATAGCCGTGACAGAATCCGCCGAGTCTTTCGATAACTGCCATTCCTCGTCAACCACGTGGGTCCAGGCGCTAACAGGTCCCATAACCTCCTTAGTAGGGAGTCTGTTTTACAGTTGTTTCCCTTCCGGCGGGAAACAATGAAAACATTTTAAACTTTCTTATTATATTAGTCAATTTTACTCGACATCTTCCCACCAGTGCTCAGTGTAAGTGCCTATCTCATCGTAGTTTACGGTCTGTCCTATCCTTGGAGTCGCAAGATCTACGTTTTCGGTCTCAGAAGCCTTGGTAACACGTGTGATAGAGTCGTCCCAGGCATGATTACATATCGAGAAAGTTCCCCAATGCACCGGTATCACCCACTTTGCCTTAACATCAGCAGCTGCCTTCGCCGTTTCTTCAGGGAACATATGGACCTTCGCCCATGCTGTGTCATATTGTCCGCATTCGGCTATCATCAGGTCAGGCGCACCCAGTCTTTCTCCGACCTTTTCGAAAACATCATAGTAACCGCCATCTCCTGTGTAATACACCTTATGATAGTCGTTGCTGATATAGATGCCACCCCAGAAGGTGCTGTTGCCCTTAAGAGGATTACGGCCCGTAAAGTGCTGTGACGGAGTATGCGTGAATGTCATGCCGCCGATCTCGACGCTTTCCCACCAGTTTAGGACGATGATCTTGCTCTCGTCAAAACCCCATCCTTTAAGGGTTACATCAAGACCCAGCGGAACTATTACCTTCTCAACCTTGTCCTTGAGCGCACGGACAGTCTTATAGTCAAGGTGATCATAATGGTCGTGCGAGATAAAGAGCACGTCTATATTAGGAAGCTCATCAACCTCCAAAGGAAGTTCCGAAAATCTCTTAGGTCCGGCAAAGCCCACAGGTGAGCATCTTTTGCTGAAAACAGGATCTACCAGGATATTCTTACCGCCCATCTGGAGCATGAAAGACGAATGACCGAACCATGTAAAGGTCAGGTCCTCTTCGCCAGGATCTGTAAGAAACTCCGGCTTCTCGGCTTTTATGATGTTCTTAGGGGTCTTTCTGTTACTTGAAGGATAGCTATCACCCGTCATAGTACTGGTACTGTTCTCATTATTGAACTTTCCGTCATGAAACTGCGACGTGAGACTAGCGAATCTTGCCTTATCCTTTTTGCCCGGCATCTTGCCGACCGTAGGAGAGAACTCCAGGAACAGTACAACAGCCAAAAGGATAACTACAACTACGATCGCCAGAATGAGTAATATCTTCATAACCACCTTCAATGTCTTCATCAGTTAAAGCCCTCCAGCATACCAAGCGCTTCCTCAGAAGTGTTTCCTACCGAACGGATAACATATGAAGCGTCATCATCTATCGGAACTATGACAGTCAAAGCCGCGGTCGTTATGTCTTCTCTCGTGTATTCGATCATCGCGCCTGGAAGGCTCCTGTTTCCGATCTTCACTGTAATGACGCTGCTCTTCAGATCTTCAACATCTTCTTCATAAGCCTCCGATTGGATATCAGCGATATCTTCCATAACCTTTTCGAGATCTTCGTCAGAGACGCCTTCTCTTTGGTTGACGGTTAAAGCTCTGTTCTCGTCATCAGTAGGATCATCTTCCCTGGCGACAAAGAGCAGGATGTCATCTGTGATGTAATATACGAGCCTTGTATCAGTTGGTTCGAGAAAGACCATGTTCTCCGGCAAGGTGTATGTTAGACCTTGAAGTTCTGCCACACCGTCAGTCACATCAACTAATGTGTCACACAATACATCTGTATTCTTTTCTGTCGTCTCTGTGGAGGACTTAGTCGATTCGGTCTTTTTGTCTTTACTGTTCGAGTCATTACATCCGACAAGTAATAATGTCGTTATGACCGCTACCGCAACTATCTTCTTCATGCTATCCCCCGCCAAGTTTTTCTGTAATTATAACATGCCTCCCAAAATGGAAGGCACGTTAGAGGGTGGGGGTATGAAGTTATATGAAAAATGTCAGCTTGCTATTGGGAAATCATCTTCTTCGATCTCATCGCAGATCCTGTTACATGCGAAGTCTGCGCGAGCGAATGTCATTGTTCCGAATCTTCTGATAACATCTGCATCTTCGATCTCGTCTATGCTCTCATAGAACTCGTTCTCATCATCGAAAAGCATAAAAAATCTGAGTTCCTCGAATTCTTCGTTATTAAGTTCATATATTGTTCTTCTGTCATTCATCTTTGTATCCTCCTTATCGGGTGGTTTGTTCTTATGGTTCAATCATAATACGCATCTACTCCTAATACCACTTACACTCGATGTAAGGTTTCACTCCATAGAAAAAAGGGGCGTCTCAAAAGTGATTTAATTCACCGGGGGCATCCCCTTTAAAATGCGAGAATCCCTCTCTGTCTGTCATGAATATCCTACCTTAGGAAGGATTCTCAGACAGAGTCTTTTCCTCTTTCCAACATGAGGTAGGATTTTTAGAAGTACCGAAATCCGTATTCCTTCGCCAGGTAGGAAAAACACACGGTCTTAATAAGCGTAATGACTTTGTTTATGACCTAATGTCAGTCTCCTGAATTTTTCTCGATCATCTTTCCGGCAGTAGGTTGTAAATCCTAAATCACGAATTTTGTCAATGATACTTAGAGTTGCATTTCTTGAAGGAACTTTTTTGAGAATGGAACGTTAGGTTGGTCGTGCCAGTATAATTGTGTAAATTGAAAAACTAAAAAGAGCCAATATTCTTAGCCTTAAGTATAATTTGTTTGTCCAGAACAATTAAGGAGGTTAAGAAAATGGCTCAGCTCAATATTACTTTAAACCAAGAGGAAATTCTACTGCTTATGTCTCAGGATCGTGAGGGTGCTTTCAAGGAACTACTTCAAAGTAGTCTGAATCAGTTTTTGAAAGCAGAATCAACAGAACAGCTCAAGGCAGAACCTTACGAAAGG
>JAGCGE010000286.1 GCA_017649745.1 Clostridiales bacterium
AGAAATATGCCCAAAAAGCCGAAGAGGACAACAAGGTCATCTTCGGCGGAAGGCTCGGAAAGTATAAGTATTACGACATGGATGATACCATCGAAGTCGCGATCAACGACTATAGAGCACTTTAAAGGTCGATGTCGATAAAGATCGGGCAGTGATCCGATCCCATGATGTCGGAGAGCATATTTGATTCCTTAACTTTGGATCTAAGAGCGTCGGTAACGAAGAAGTAGTCAATTCTCCAGCCGACGTTTCTTTCGCGCGCTTTTGTCTTATAGGACCACCAGGTATAAGCCTCGGCCTTGTCCGGATAGAGCATCCTGAAGGTGTCCGTAAGTCCCTTCTGCTCGAAAATATCCATATACGCACGCTCCTCAGGAAGAAATCCCGATATCTTGGAATTGGCCTTCGGATTACTTAAGTCGATCTCCTTGTGGGCGGTGTTGACGTCGCCGCAGCAGATGACCTGAACGCCGTCCTTTAAGTGCTTTTGGACTCTGTCCAGGAAGCAGTCGTAAAACTCCAGCTTGAACTTGACGTACTCGTCGCCTCTGCCTCCGTTAGGGAAGTAGATGTTGTACAAAACGAATGAACCGAAGTCCAGCATGATGCTCCTTCCTTCGTGATCGAACTTGTCGACGCCGAATCCGTACTCGATATTTTTCGGCTCGAGCTTTGTATAGACTGCTGTTCCGGAGTAGCCTTTTCTCTCGGCACTGTAGAAGTAGCTTTTGTAGTCACCGATCTTTGTTATATCTTCGGAGAGCTGGTCGATGTTGGCCTTTGTCTCCTGAATGCACATGATGTCAGGCGCGTTTTCGAGCAAGACATCCTTGAAGCCCTTGCCTGCGACTGCCCTTATTCCGTTTACGTTCCAACTGATTATCTTCATGGCGATGTACCTTCTTAATTGCTTGATGACAGTATTCTACAATAGTTTGGGTGTTTTATATATACAAGAATGAAGATGTGATATAATCACTCCAAATTGCTTTTTTAGGAGAAGGGTATGAAATCTTTAAGAAAGATTACGGCGATAGCTCTTACTGCTGCCATGACGGCAAGCTTCGCTGCTTGTAATTCAAAACAGACACAGGAAACTTCAGTAACAAGTGATACTTCAGTTATAAATATCGAGACCGGTGCTACGGGAGAGACATCTGCTTCCGGCGCTGAGACTCAGATCACCAATGAGAACGGTGAATTCCTCATTGACGGTGAGACTTTCGAGGAAAGATACGGAAGCCAGCTCGGATCATATCTTAATCATCAGTACACTTTCGATGACATCAAGATCCCTCAGGAAGAATCAAACTACTACATGATCCATCAGTTCGTAGAGTTCAACAATATGGCAAAGGGCGGTTATGATCTGCCTTTGACGAGTGAAGGTCTTGTCGATCTGTCATATGAATTCTCCGACGGGCTCGATGTTGAAGGATACGATATCACGAACGTGGGAGATATGATGAAGTCCTACGCGGAAGTATCTATCGCATGCACATATATCTGCCTTGATCTGGGTAAGGAATACGGTATCGAGATATCTGACAGAACATACAGCAAGACAGAAGATCAGATTGAAGTAGTAAGGACTCTTGCTACTGATACAGGCCTTACGCTTGACCAGTTCCTGTCTGTTAACTACGGTCCGGGATTCACGGAGCAGGATTTCAGAGATATCCTCATCAACTATTACTACTATGAGGATTTTGTAGATGCTTATCCGATCCCTGAAGAGCTTACAGAGGTTCCGACTGTTGTTCATGCCCTCTTTGAGGCAAGGGAAGGACTTACGACTCCTGACGAGGATACAGCAGCTTATAATTCTGCATCCGAATTCCTTGCTTCATGTATGACAACTGACGATATTATGACAAAGGGCACCAAGCTCGCTGAAGAAAAGATCGTTGCCGAGTGCGCCCAGTACCAGGTCGTCAAAGGTAAGTTCGTTAAGGAATTCCAGGATTGGGCATACGATGAGACCAGACAGGTCGGCGATATGGGTATCGTTAAGACATCGTTCGGTTATCACGTCATGGGATTTTTGGGAATGGAGCCTCTGAGCGACGAAGAGAGAAATTATCTCGCAAGTGAGCTCGCCAGTGATGAGATCTATTCTGTTTTCTATGCCGAAGTACATGATTTCGGAACAGATGACGAATATTCCGATCCTGTTCCTGTAGTTGGTGAAACAGTTGAGACTGAAGAGACAGTTGCTGAATCACTCCGGCTTGACGAGAACGGAAATATCATAATCGAGACTACTGCCACGGATCCTGCACTTAAGATCGGTGCCGATAAGGAGAGCAAGGGAGTTATGGTCACCAGGATCATTGCTGCCTGTGTCGGTGGCGTAGCTATATTCGCTATAATCGGTCTTATCATCGCAACTATTGCAGGTGACAAGAAAAAGAAGGACGAAGAAACTGACGACGAGACAGAAGATTTTTCTGAGGAGACAATTAAGGCTGAGCCTAAAAAGGAGAAGAAGAAAGAAGACTGATAACTCCTGAATAAAAGGAAGAACGATGGAGAGCTATAAGAAAGCCAAGACCAAAAACGGAATATCACGAGCTGTGGTCTTTGCGGTCGCGATTTTGGTGCAGATCGCATGGCTTGCGGTCATGCTCATTTTCCTTCAGGGTTATTCCTCGTTTGTATCCGTTGCTTTCTCGATCATAGCGGTCATCGTTGCGCTTTATGTTTTCGGAAAGAATATGAATTCGGCCTTTAAGTTTCCGTGGCTCATACTTTTGCTGGCGGTTCCGATCGTGGGACTTACTTTGTACTTCGTAACGGGTCACTCGGAACTTAATAAGAGGCAGATCAGGCGCTTCAACAGCGTGGCTGATTGGATAAGATCGCTGGGCGAAGCCTGCAATCACGATGATGCGAGCTTCAAGAACAAGGATCTTTCCATAGAGAATCAGTCCAGATATATTTCCAATGTTGCACATTATCCGGCACACTTCGGAAGTGAGGTCACTTACTTTTCCGAGGCTGTCGACTGCATGAAGGACATTATCGCAGAGGTCGGAAAGGCGAAGAAGTTCGTTTTCCTTGAGTATCACGCGATAGAGAACTCGGCTTACTTCGTTAAACTCGCGGACGTTTTGGAGCAGAAGGTCAAGGAAGGCGTTGAAGTGCGCCTTATCTATGATGAGATCGGAAGCATGGTCTTTATCAACCGCGACTTTGTTAAGAACATGAAGCACCGCGGCATCAACTGCAGGATCTTTAATCCGATCGCGCCGACCATCAACGTTCTCATGAACAACAGAGACCACAGAAAGATCACCGTCATAGACGGCGTCGTAAGCTATACCGGCGGATTTAACCTGGCTGATGAGTATTTTAACCTTGTCTCGCCGTATGGTTATTGGAAAGACACGGGCGTTAAGATCAGGGGTAAGGCATCCCAGAATCTTACGACGATCTTCCTGGAGATGTGGAACCAGATCAAGCAGACGGATACCGTGGATCAGATCAAGGATTTCCTCGAGTCTTCGGATCTGGCCGAGGATTTTGAGACCAGGGAACTGGTGCAGCCGTACGCCGATACGCCTCTTGATACCGAGTCTGTAGCAAGGAACGTATATCTTAACGTTATCTCCGC
Organism: Clostridiales bacterium; assembly: GCA_017649745.1. The sequence goes on from JAGCGE010000286.1 coordinate 3,617, forward strand.
GGCAAAGAAGTACATCTATATCTCCACTCCTTACCTGATCGTCGATGATGAGACATCCGCAGCGCTTACTCTCGCAGCGGGAAGGGGAGTAGACGTAAGGATCCTGATCCCTGAGATCCCTGATAAGAAGATCGTTTACCGTGCGACGCTTTCCTACTCTACGCTCCTGGCGCAGAGCAACGTAAAGATCTATAAGTTCTCGGGCGGATTCAATCACGCCAAGCAGGTCGTCTGTGATGACGAGATCGCCTGCTGCGGCACCATAAACTTCGACTACAGAAGCCTTTATTTCCACTTCGAAAACGGCGTACTGTTCACAAGTCCCGATGCGGTCGCTTCCATGAAGAAGGATTTCATCGACACCTTTGCAAAGTCATCTGATGAGACTGAGAACTTTAAGCTTCGTATGAAGAGGAGAAATATCCTCTACGACAACATCATCCGACTTATTTCGCCTCTGTTTTAATGGTTACGAACACGTAGCCCAGGCCGTCTTCGCTTAGAACTACATCCTTGGAATCTTTTGGGATCTTTATCTCGTCTTTGGGCATCCTTCCTATGAGGTAGCCGTCATATTCGCTGTACTTACCGACTTCATAAAGCCCGGCATAATCTTCGAAAAGGCATCCCGACTCCTCGATTATCTTGCTGTGAGGAAGTCCCACATATCTTATGTGCCAAGGCTCATACTCAAAGCCTGTTATGTCCTCGCCGCCGTACGGATATCTGATGATGAAACCGTAGTCGTAGCAGTGATCGTTTACGAAGATCCCCGCGTCACACTGGATAAAGCCCGCGCCTGCGAACTCTGAGATATATACGTCCAGCGCGAGTCCCGTCTGGTGCTCCGATGTTCCCGGAAGTGCCGCGATCTCAGGGCCTTCTTCCTCCAATACTCTCTGCTGGTCTTCGTAGCTTCTGTAGCTGCTCATGACATAGAGCTTGTCGCCTGTTGTATCCATTACAGCTTTGGAGAGCTTAGAGTATGAATCGATGATGCATGAGTTCATGAGAACCCCGGTATCCTTGTACTCGACGATATCGGCAGGATAGTCCGGTTCGATGGTGTGGTCTTGGTTTACGAGAAGGAGGGACTGATCGACGGTGAACTTTTTCGAGGCCTCCTCAAAGGTATATGTGTCATATAGGTCTTCCCCGGATTTTCCCTTGGAACTTACCGAAGTAACGACTTTTTCTGCTGATCTGGCATTTCTCTTGTAGACGAATTTCGGGAGGAACCATATCTTCATTCCGATAAGGATGGCTCCTATGATCAGTAATCCCGTAAGAAGTTGCAATACCAGTTTTTTCATTGTTTTTTCCTCTGTCAAAAGTATAATTGAACTATAGTCAAATAGTCTTTTTACTGCAATGGTCTATGGAAAACATTAAAAGAGTTTTAGAGCTGGGAAAACTGTCTCTCACATCATCCGAAGAACAAGAACTTGAAGCATCCCTCGAGCAGATGCTGTTCTTTGTCGAGACGATAAAAGATTTCAGGAGCGGCGGTCACATCGACCTCCGAAGTTCCTGCGCTGTTCCCCGGACCGAATTCTCGTATGAGCCTTCCATGAGATGCAGTAAAGACATCTTCAACGCGTTCATTGGTATATACGAATCAGCTCCCGACTCTGTTTCCGTCAAGGACAACATTCTCGTAAAGGGCCTTCCTTGTACGGCCGGTTCTTTCATGCTCGAAAACCATATCGCAGCATACGACGCTGACGCCATCACCCGTCTTAAGGCCGCGGGACTTAAGATCTGCGGCAAGACCAACATGGACGAATTCGCCATGGGCGGCGCATCACTTACGTCTTTTACGGGCCCCGTCAAGAATCCTTATAACAGCGAACTTATCGCGGGCGGCTCATCAGGCGGCGCCGCGGTTTCCGTTGCTTCCGGCCTTTGCCGCTATGCATTAGGCTCCGATACCGGCGGATCACTTAGGCAGCCCTGCGCCTTTATGGGACTTACGGGACTAAAGCCGACATATAACAACGTGTCGCGTCACGGACTTATCGCCTATGCGTCCTCCTTCGACCAGATCGGACCGATCTGCCGTAACGCCCGCGACACTAAGTACATTTTCGATATCATATCGGAGGGAAGATACAAAGCTGCCCCCGTTGACCAGGTGAGACTTCTGGTCCCGGATAACCTGATAGCGATGTCTGATGACAGGGATAGGATCATGGATTCCCTGGGCCTTTACGGCGCCTCGGAGATCTTTCACTTCGACCTTCCTTATATCGACGTTCTGCTTTCCTGCTATTACATAATCGCCTGCGCCGAGGCTTCTTCGAATCTCGGACGCTACGACGGCGACAGGTATAAGGACAGGAGCGAAGGCTTCGGCTTCGAGGTCAAAAAGAGGATCAGCCTCGGAAACTTCGTCCTCTCCAAAGGCTTTTACGACGAGTACTACATGCGTGCCAAGCGTGCCGCTTCTGAGATAACGTCTCTTATAAACGGGATCCTTACTCCGGGCACAGTTATCCTTATGCCGGTTACTTACGGAGCCGCTCCGAAAGTATGCGACTACGACAAAGATCCGCTCCGCAAATACTCGGATGACGTATTTACGGTGCTTTCCAATATCACGGGACTTCCGTCCATAACGTTCCCGATAGGGCTTAGATCCGACGGTTCGCCTGTAGGTATCCAGCTCGTGGGCGAAGCAGGTTCGGAGGAGCTTCTTCTTAGGATCGCCATGAAGGCGAGAGGTGAAGACTATGTATGAGGCCGTGATCGGACTGGAGGTCCATGTTGAACTTAAGACCGAGGGCAAGCTCTTCTGTAAGTGTAAGAACCGCTTCGGCGACAAGATAAACACCAACTGCTGCGAGATATGCACCGGCCTTCCGGGCGCGATCCCCGTATTTAACGAGGAGTGCCTGATCCCCGCAGTTAAGACGGGACTTATCCTTAATTGCAAGATCTCGGAGAAGACCCGCTTCGACCGTAAGAACTATTTTTATCCTGATCTTCCGAAGGGCTATCAGATATCCCAGCTCTACGAGCCTTTTGCTACGGACGGTCATATCGACCTTCCGAGATCCGGCAAGACCATAAGGATCCGTGAAGTCCATATGGAGGACGACGCCGCGAAGCTCATGTACGGGGACGGCAGGACCGTGGTCGACTACAACCGCTGCGGCGTGCCGCTTGTGGAGATCGTCACCATGCCTGATTTCAGGACCTCTGACGAAGTCACCGAGTTCATGGAGATCCTTCGTAAGGACCTTCGCGCCGCAGGCGTCACTGACGGCAGGCTCGAGCAGGGCTCCATGAGAGCCGACATCAATCTTTCCGTTCGAATAGAAGGGGAGAGCCTCGGAACCAGGACCGAGACCAAGAACATGGCGTCCTTCAAAGCCATCGCCAAAGCGATAGAGGAGGAGACAAGACGTCAGATCCTTATTCTCGAAAAAGGCGGCCAAGTTATCCAGCAGACCATGCGCTTTGACGAGGAGACCTTAAAGACCGAAGTGATGAGGACCAAGGAAAACAGCGACGACTACAAGTATTTCCCGGATCCTGACCTTCCGTACATAACCGTAAGCGAAGAGTTTTCGAGAAAGATAAGAGATATGATCCCGGAACTGCCGTCTCAGAAGGAACGAAGGTTTTCGGAGGAATTCGGCCTGAGGGACGAGGATGCGAAGGTCATCTGCCGAAGCGACGAAGTGGCGGATGTTTTCGAGAAGGCGGCGAAGATGTCGGGACTTAATGAAGAGACCGTGAGCCTTCTTCTTACGCATATCGCATCTTCGGAGAAACTGCCGGCGCCTGAAGCTTTGGCGAAGACTGCGGTACTCATGGCGGGCGGCAAGATCAGCGCGGGAATGGCCAAAACGCTTCTTATCGAGGTATCAAAGACGGGCGAAGATCCTGACGAATATGTTGAAAAGAGGGGCTTTATAAGGATCACCGACGACGGACTTATCGCGGAGGCAGTGGATAAAGTCCTCGCTGACGGCGATAACGCCAAGGCAATAAGCGACTTTAGATCGGGCAAGGACAAGGTGCTTGGTTTTCTGGTGGGCAAGGTCATGCGCGAACTTAAGGGCAAGGGCGACGCGGAGAAAGTAAGGCTGATACTTTTGAACAAACTTGTTGGAGATATTGACGGATGATGTATAATAGGTAATTATCTATAAAGACTTATTTCGACAGTTATGTTTCTTTTTATTAGGAAAGGATAGGAGACTAAAGTGCCTGACGGCGTGTTAAAGATCATATTGGATCTTCTGGTCGTATTTATTTTTATCTTGATCAATGCCTTCTTCGCGGGAACGGAGATGGCGGTTATTTCGCTTAACGATGCTAAGATGCACAAGATGGCCGAGGACGGTAACAGACGTGCAAGAAGAATACTTAAGTTCATAGACAATCCGGGAACATTTTTGGCTACGATCCAGGTAGGAGTTACCCTCGCGGGATTCTTATCATCTGCTTTTGCTGCCAACAATTTCTCGTCCCTTATCGCGGGCGCCGTCGATCCGCAGGGCGTTCATTCATGGGTCCAGCCTCTGGCAACCGTCCTTATCACCGTGGTCCTTTCATACTTCTCCCTCGTTTTGGGCGAGCTCGTTCCGAAAAGGATCGCTCAGAAATATCCTGAGAAGTGGTCATTCGCGGCAGCGGGCATCGTAAGGGCATTCGGTATCCTTGCAACTCCGTTCGTCAAGTTCCTTACGGCTTCCACCAACGCCATCCTCAAGCTTTTGAGGATCGACCCTAAGAGCAAGGACAAGGAAGTTACGGAAGAAGAGATCAGGATGATGGTCGACGTCGCATCCGAGTCCGATTCCATCGAAGACAGCGAGAAAGAGATGATCGAGAAGGTTTTCGAGTTCAATGACAAGGAAGTCTCCGAGATCATGACCCACAGAAAGAAGATCATATCCCTCGACGAGGATTCCCCATACGACGAGGTCATCAAGATCGCGAGAAACGAGAAGTACACCCGTATCCCTGTCTATCATGACACCATCGACGACATCGTGGGTATCCTTCACATCAAGGACCTTCTCGGTATGTCCGAAAACGATATCAAGAACTTTAAGCTCTCCAAATACACCCGTGAGCCTTTGTTCGTGCACGAGACCAAAAAGATCTCAGCTCTCTTTAACGAGATGAAGACCTGCGGCATGCAGATGGCAGTCATCGTTGACGAGTACGGCGGAACAATGGGTATCGCCACCATCGAGGACATGGTCGAGGAGATCGTCGGCAACATCTCCGACGAATTCGACGAGGAAGAGCAGGAGTGCATCAAGCTTTCCAACGGCGACCTTATCGTAGCAGGCGACATGACCCTGTCAGACCTCGAGAACGAGATCGACATCGAACTTACGGATGACGAATACGACACCATCGCAGGTCTTGTCATCCAGCTTCTGGACAGGATCCCGGAAGAGAGGGAAAAGCCTACAGTAAGTTATAAGAACCTGGACATCAAGGTCCTTCAGGTTCAGGAGCGTACCATCTCCAAGGTTCTTATCCATATAAATCCTATTGTGGAGGATGAAGAAACTGAGGAAGATGACGACAAGGAAGAATGAGAAACTGAAGTACAAATGCGTGCTTTACGACTTCGACGGCACGCTGGCCGACTCTGTACCGGTGATACTCCTGAATCAGCAGATGGCCTACGAAGAAGTCATGGGCCATTGCCCGAGAACAGTTGAGGATCTTCGAAGCTACATAGGACTTCCGCTGGTGGATACCTTCGCCATGCACGACAAGGAAACGGCGGATAAACTTCTGGAATCATATCTGAGGATCAATCTCGAACTTCTGCATAAGGATATGATCCCCTTTTTCGATGGCGTTGAGGAAGAACTCCACGAACTTAAGAAGATGGGCGTCATGCAGGGGATAATGAGTGCCAAGAGGCGCACATCCCTTGATATAACACTGGATCTCAAGGGATATTCGGACTTTTTCGATCTCCTTGTGACAAAAGAAGATACAGAAAAGCACAAACCCGATCCCGAGCCTTATCTGTATTGCGCGGAAAAGCTCGGCATCAAGCCTTCGGAGATGATCTATGTGGGCGATGCCATAGGAGACATCCTGGGAGCCAAGAACGCGGGAGTCGATTCGGTCTTCGTAGAATGGAGTTCAATGCCGAAGAAAGAGATACTCGATCTGAAGCCTACATATGTAATAAAGGAAATGAAAGAGCTTTCTTGCATTATTCACGGCAGCGAATTATAATGGTTAGTGCTTTTTTGCAAAGAATATGATTTGGAAAAGGATGGTTTGACATATGGCAAACTCTAAGAAAGTGAGCAAAGGCCTAAGCTCTAAGACTAAGAGCGGGGTTATCATGGGTGTTTGTATAGCACTCCTTATTTTGATCGTCGGAGGCTATTTTGCTTACTATACAGGTCTTCCTGCAAGGATTATTCCTGCTGTTATGATCGTTGAGACAGTAGACGGTAAGGAAAAGACGGTAGGCAAGATCTATACACCGGAGTTGACCTACTACAAGAATCAGTTCCTTTCCATGTCTGCTATGTACGGAATGAACGATGAGACTTATC
>JAGCGE010000287.1 GCA_017649745.1 Clostridiales bacterium
CTTCGGTAAAGGTCTTGATACTCTCGGAACCATTCCTGTCAGCATAACCGATAAACACAGTACCAACAGGTTTTTCAGGTGTTCCGCCACCAGGACCTGCAACTCCCGTAACTGAAACAGCCATATCAACATTCAATGCTTTTCTAACGCCTTCAGCCATAGCCTTAGCACACTCATACGAAACTGCACCCTTAGTATCCAGTATTTCCTTAGATACACCGAGGCTGTTCATCTTTACACTGTTGTCATAAGACACGATGCTTCCGTAAAAAACTTCAGATGCACCGGGAATATCTACGACACCTGCCGAGATAAGTCCGCCGGTACAACTTTCAGCAAAAGAGATCGTCATCTTTTTTTCTTTCAAAAGCTCAACAAGTTCCTTTGCAAGATCTTTACCATTATCGATATTTATTTCATCAAAATATGTATTGTCCATACTACTTACTAGCCTTTATCTGTTGCCATTCAATACTATCGATAAGAACTTTACGAGGCTTGCTGCCCTCAAATGGACCAATATACTTTTTCTGTTCCATCTCATCGATCAATCGAGCAGCACGAGGATAACCAATACCAAGTCTTCTCTGGAGGATAGAAACAGAAGCAACATTAGCTTCAATAATTGTTTCTACGGCTCTTTCGAAAAGATCATCTTCACCACTGCTGTCACCGGAACCACCACCCTTATCAACTGAAGGATCAGATCCTGCAACTTCATTCTTGATCTTATTCATGATATCTTCATCGTACATCGGACCATATCTGTTTTTCAGATAGTCAGTAACGTGCTCAACTTCTGCATCAGTTACAAATGCACCTTGTCCTCTTATAGGCTTGTTAGCCGTAACTGGTGCATAAAGCATATCACCTTTACCAAGAAGTTTCTCAGCACCTGGAGAATCAATGATAGTCTTACTATCAACACCGGATGTAACTGCCAAAGCAATTCGAGAAGGCAGGTTATTCTTAAGGACACCCGTGATAACATCAACAGAAGGTCTCTGTGTAGCAAGGATCAAGTGGATACCTGCAGCTCTGGCTTTAGCAGCAAGTCTCAATACCTGAGTTTCAACTTCCTTTGAAGCAACAACCATGAGATCAGCAAACTCGTCCATAACGATAAGGATAAGAGGAAGTGTTGGATCCCCGTTCATCTTCGCATAATCGTTATAACCTTCGATATTTCTCGCTGAACAATCTGCAAAGAGCCTATATCTCTTTTCCATCTCTATAACAGCCCATTTAAGTGTATTTGTAGCAAGCTGTGCCTCAGTTACAACAGGCATAATAAGATGAGGAATATCGTTATATACCTTAAGCTCTACGACCTTAGGGTCAACCATGATAAGTCTTACTTCCTCAGGAGATGCCTTACAAAGAATACTTATGAGGATAGAGTTAAGACAAACGGATTTACCTGAACCTGTTGAACCAGCGATAAGAAGATGAGGCATCTTAGCAAGATCACAATACATAGGGTTACCAGGAATATCACGTCCAAGAGCAACTGTAAGAGGTGAAGAAGACTTAAACTCCTTTGTCTCAAGAAGACTTCTCAAACGTACAGCGATAGCCTTATCATTAGGGATCTCGATACCAATCGCACTCTTACCAGGGATAGGAGCTTCTATACGAATACTCTGTGCTGCCATTGCAAGCTGAATATCATTTGTAAGATTCAATACTCTTGAAACCTTGATACCAGGTGCAAGTGTAAGTTCAAATCTCGTAATAGTCGGACCATGAGTGATATTTACTACCTTCGATTCAATACCAAAACTCATAAGAGCAGCTTCAAGCTGACGAGCCTTAGCCTTAAGTTCTTCGTTGTTTTCGATCTTCTTAGTCTTGACTTCCTCATCAAGAAGTTTAACAGGAGCAGGAGTATAAGGTCCTTTTCTCTGTGCCCTTTTTACAGAACTTGAAGGAACATCTATTCCGCTCTCACCTTTTCTCACGCCGGAAGTATCAACGATCCTAGCACCTTCCTTATCAAAGCCTTCATGCTTTTCTTCAGGATTGATCTTAATATCATCTTCAACAGGTGTAGTAGCAGGAACACTACTGTTTTCAGAATTAATCGCTCTTGCTACATTACTGCCGTTTTCCTCAGTCTCGTTATAATGGAAAACATCTCTCCTCTCGCCGAAAAGTCCAACAGGGACGTTTGGCGTACGAACGCTAGGATGATCATTCTCATTTTCATCTATCTCAAATGGACCTTCATCATAATCATCCTCATAAGGTTCATCTTCATACGAATCTACATATTCGTCTTCTGCAGGATCATTGAAAATCTGAGGCCTAGAATCTTCATCAAGAGAATAGAAATCCTGCTGCTTTCCTTTGTTCTCATCAAAAGAATGCATCTTGCTCCTTTTAACCGGAACATATGGAAGGTGATGCTCATTAGCATTGAAAGTAAAATCAGCAGAAGGAGCATTAGGATCTATTGATTCTCTCTTCTCACCGAAAGCAATAGAACTGCTATCAGATACATCCTCGTTAGGTACATTTAAGAAACCTGATTGAGGATCGATATGATCATCAGGAATATCATATGAAACATTAAAAGGATCTTCTCTGACAGGTTTTGTTCCGTCAATGATAGGAACTTCCCTGTGACCAGCAGGAACAGCGTGACTTTGTGACTGTCCAGAAGTCATTACAAAAGGAGAATTCGAAGAACTTGCATACTGCGGTCTAGGCTGCTGAGGAATATCAGTCCTGTAAGCATTAGGTCTTCCCTTTCTCTCCATATTATGTCTTACGTTCTTAACACTCTTCTTTGCAACATAACCGATCTTCCTAGCTGTTCTTTTTACAGAGATACGGAAGATAAGGATAATCTGAGTTATAGAAAAACCGATGATCATCAGAACAGTTACGATCCTGCCGCAACAAGCTTCGATTCCTGTAGAGATCATACCGCCGATAAGTCCACCTGAAAGGATTAGATCCGTCTTTCCAGGCGCTCTCAAAGCTTTGTAGTTAAGACCTGTTTTCCAAAGGACCTTGACTGCTTTAAGTACAGTCGGATCAGTCTTTCCCTTAGGAATACAGAGTTCTCTTAAGTATTCAAAATCAACTGTCAAAGCTGCAAACAGCGATGACACGCAAATCATAAGAAGGAGAACAGATGTAAATCTTACAGGAGATACACCTTCTCTCTTCTCAAGGAAAAATTCGATACTGGCATAAATAAGAAAGAAAGGAAGGATTATAGCGATCGAACCGAATAATCCGAATCCTACCGATCTTAAGAATGAGCCAAACACTCCAGTGTATTTATCAGGGATGACATAGATCAATCCGAGAATTATGGCAGCGAAAAGGAAGATAACGCCTAACGCATCTCTCTTGCCATTATTTGCCATATCCTAACCTCCCTGCTGCTTTCAAGATGATAATACAAGTCTTTGCATCAATGATCTCATTTTCGAGTGCCATTTTATAAAGTTTATCAAAAGGTATCTTCTCGACATTAAGGAATTCTCCATCATCAGGATCCTCACCGATAAATTCGAGATCTTGTGCAAGATAAAGATATATCTTCTCTGAACAATAACCAGGAGAACATACCATATAACCAAGATCAGTTACATTAGAAGACTTAAAGCCGGTTTCTTCACGGAGCTCTCGTATAGCGCAGTCTCTAGGATCTTCATTTATCTCTAGTTTACCTGCCGGAGCTTCGAAAAGGATCTCTTCAAACGGAGATCTGAATTGCCTTACCATATAGGCATTACCGTCTTTATCGATAGGAAGGATACTGGCACCGCCGTTATGCTTAACGATCTCCCTTTTTGCTTTCCTGCCGTCGCAAAGTTCTACGTCCTTTACAATGCAATCGAAAACCCTGCCATGAAAAACAGTATTACTCGATAACGTTGTCTCCTTCAACTCATCTACATTAAATTCCTTCATAAACCCTCTTACATCTCGGCATATTTCTTAGATTCAATAACTGCCATTTCATCACATCTGTTATTGAATTCATTATCAGCATGCCCTTTTACCTTGATAAAATTCACCTTATGAACCTTTGTAAGTTCGATAAGTTCTTTCCAAAGATCCACATTAGCTACAGGAGCCTTAGCACTATTACGCCAACCATTTTTCTGCCATCCGAGAATCCAGTTCTGCTGGAAAGCATTGATAACATAAGCACTGTCGCTATATAGATTGACTTCGCAAGGCTTCTTTAAAGCTCTTAAGGCGAATATAACGGCACTTAACTCCATGCGGTTATTAGTAGTCTGTTTCTCACCGCCTGAGATCTCTTTCTTATGTTCACCGGCCATAAGGATAGCTCCCCAGCCACCAGGACCCGGATTACCTGAACAAGCACCGTCAGTATAGATATCTACAACGTACATATCAGCCTTTTGCCATTTCCTTAGTCTTCTCGTCAGCAGCAAGAACTGACTTGATCACTGCATTACGGAGTCCGCATTCTTCAAGAGCCATAACGCCTGCGATAGTCGTTCCACCAGGAGAACAAACCTGATCTTTAAGAACGCCCGGGTGAAGACCTGTCTTAAGACAGAGCTGACCGGAACCCATTACTGTTCCTGCTGCGATCTTCAAAGCATCATCACGCTTGATACCAAGACTTACTGCTGCATCAGCCATAGCCTCGATGAACAACATTACATAAGCAGGACCTGTTCCTGATACGCAACCAATAGCATCAAGAGTCTTCTCATCACAGATGATGACTTCGCCGCAGCTGCTGAATATCTTCTTAACATAAGAAACTTCATCATCACTAAGTCCAACAGGACAAACAGCACTTACACCGCACTGAACCTGTGCAGGAGTATTAGGCATGATCCTTACAAACTTGATTCCGTCGCCGAGAATACCTCTGATCCTGTCACACTTTACTGCAGCAGCGATAGAAAGAACGATAACGCCATTCTTAAGATTGTCCTTCAAAGAACTTAATGTAGCATCAAAGTGGATCGGCTTAACAGCCATAAGTACATAATCACAATCAACAACAGCCTTAGAAGCTTCTGTAAAACCTGCTGTTCCGTACTGTTCACATACAGCGTCTACAGCTTCTTTCCTAACGTCACAAACGTTAATATCCTTAGCTTCGAAAACTCCTTCAGCAATAATTCCGGCAAGAATTGCCTTACCCATATTACCTGTTCCTATAATTGCAAGTTTCATTTTTTCTCAAAACCTCATTATTATTAATAATATAAACAAAACAATAATATCATTCTACTTGACAGAGTGCAAACCAACATATAAAATACTCTACGTTGTCAAAGGGGAGTGGCTCAACGGTAGAGCAGCGGTCTCCAAAACCGCCGGTTGCGTGTTCGAATCATGTCTCCCCTGCCATTAAAGATAACATAACGGGTGTCCCATTTTGGACACCCGTTATTTTTTATTCATTATCTTCTTGTTCTAAAGAGCTGTAATATGCTTCAAGTCTAGGTCTTGCAGCTATATAGAATGGTTCGAGGCCTCGATCAAAATGCTTGCCCATACCTTCCATTATGATCTGATCAGCTTGTTCAAAGGACATCTTATCTTTATAAACTCGTTTACTTACTAATGCGTCATAAACATCTGCAATAGCCATAATCCTTGCTTCGAAAGGAATCTGTCCTCCCTTTAAGCCTTCAGGATAGCCGGAACCATCCCATCTTTCATGATGATAGTGAGCAACATTTTCAGCTATAGTCTTAAATTCCTCATCGTCAGTCTTTTCGAGAATGGAATGGACTATCTTTGCTCCTTCAGCAGCATGTGCCTTCATCTTCTCGAACTCCCAAGGCTCAAATCTGCCTGGTTTCCTGAGGATAGCATCATCAACCGCGATCTTACCAAGATCATGCATAGGGGCGGCCTTTATGACATTATCGAAATATGACTTCATATTATGATAACGTCTGTCCTTTAACATCTCGCCGACTATCATCGCTACAACATTACTTGTACGCATGATATGACCTCCGGTAGAGTTATCACGACTCTCAACCATAGTAGCCATGCTTATTACAAGGTTATTATGCATATCGATAATACTCTTGGTCTTGATAGCAACTTGTTCCTGGAGCTCGTTATTAAAGTTATTGATAAGTTCGATATACTTCTGATCCTGTGTATCATCAGTAATTACAAACTGATAACCTCTGATCTGCTTACCGTCGAAAAGATGATTGATATCAAACAAATAATACTTATCATCCAAATGGTAATGGAACTTATCCTTACTGTCGTCCTTTTCGTATGCTTCGATCCAAGGCATCAACACCTTACCTATCGAACTGTCTTTAGTCATCTTCATATCGACTGCAAGCTCATTAAGACCAGGAAGTATATCTCTTGCAGCTTTATTGCTACCAAGATATTTCATATTGAAATCAAAGGAAATAAGACCCGTCGTTCCCTTCTCGATTATCGAATCGATTACAGAATCATCGACATCATATATGTGCAGTCTGGAAGAAATGATAAGGAATACAATCTGAGCAAGGATATAAACTATCGGAACCAGCTCAACTTCAGTATAGACGACCTTACTGCCTACATAACTCAAAACAGCCATGATCTCACAGGTAAAGAACAAGATGATCATTAGTCTTGAAACCTGATTATTACGAAGATATGCATAAAAGAGAGCAATGATACTGATAGTCACATATATGATTATCATGATATAGAACACGGTATGCATCGGACCGTAATGCTTTATCAGACGTGCCGAGTTATCGATCGTGACAAAACCGAGATCCTTTTTATAGAACCATTCAAACCTTCCTACAGATAAAACAGAAATATAGCAAACAGTCGAAAAAACAAACAGTAACGCCCTCACAA
>JAGCGE010000288.1 GCA_017649745.1 Clostridiales bacterium
CCCCAAAATTTCTCCGGGGGACATTTTTAGGCAAAGTTGACACTTTTATTCTCACGAAAGGACGGGCTGAAGACATGAGTTTCACCGGTTTGTATCCATCTTTTAACTTTAGCATTCCGAATGTAAATTATATTTCAATTCCAAGAGTCAGAAATTCGGAAGAAGCTGAGAAGTATCCGCTTGGGCCAAACTCAGAAATGGTCCTATTACACGCTTCGGATGACACAATATTATATTTTAAGAAAACCGATGCACAAGGATTTTCTACGGTTGTTAGGTATAGATATTATCCGGACCCGGAACCTACGCAGCAGGAAATCAACGATCAACGTTATGTTACGATCGAAGAGTTTAATAAACTTAAGGAGGAACTGCTAAATGCGACCCGTCAATCCAATTGGAAACGAAGAGAGAACCAATCTACTAAAAAAGATGATGAACGTGTATAATTCATGTTCTAATCAGGACGCAATGCTGGAGATGATGTCTAAATCTGATCTGGAATTGCAAACTATCAAATCTTTAGTAAACAATGACGCCGATAAAGCAAGATCGTTGTTTTATGAGAGAGCGAGAACGTTAGGAATGGATGAACAGCAGATACATGTGTATTTAAACAATCTCGTTAATGGTAGCTTATAACTTTATGTTATAAAATACTAAAAGAAAGGAGAATCACACATGGCTGAAGGATTATCTAGTTCTGATGTTGCTCTGCTTAGCAGAGACGACGGATTTGGCGGAATGAACGCTGGTTTCTGGATTTTTGCTTTGCTTCTGCTCAACAATGGTGGATTCGGTGGTTACGGAAATCGTCCAGGTTTTGTTACCGAAGGCGAACTCGCAGCTTCACAGAATTCTCAGACACAGCAGTTGCAGATCAACAATCTTACTGAGCAGGTAGCAAACAATAAGTTTGAAATGGCTCAGGTTGTTAACCAGCAGACCGCGGAAATGGTAGCACAGAACAATGCAAACATGATTAATGCTATTCAGGGATTTAACAATCTCGGATTGCAGATTACAAATCAGACAAATGTTCTGTCGACCCAGATCCAATCACTCAGTGCTCAAATGAATGAGTGCTGCTGCAGTATTAAGACACAGATGCTGCAGGATCGCCTTGCTGATGCTAATGCTAAGATCGTTTCTCAGCAAGCTGAACTTAGCAATGCACAGCAAACCCAGTACATTCTTAACCAGCTTGGAAGATTTGTAGCTTGGACACCATCCGGCACACAGACTGCTTCTGGCAATTAAGGTTTAGAATTCGCAAGGAGGCCGGTAGGGTTATTCAGCTCTACCGGTTTCTCTATACGAGAAAGGATTAGGCAATGGATTTGGAATACTTTTATAACGGAATTTGTGAAGAGATCGATGGTGCTAAAGAGTACATTAAAAAGGCTATTGAGTTGAAAGCTATGTCATCTTCTATGTCTAAAAAATTGCATGATATGTCTAAAGACGAACAAAAACATGCTGAATACTTATACGATATGGCTATGGCATACTATGGCAAAATAACAGAACCTTACGGGTCAGAAGTACCAAAATACATTCTAGATCTCCGAGACAAAATCACAAACTTGTATGCTAAAGAAATGGTAGAAGTTAAAATCCTTATATCTATGTATGAGGATTAATCTTATGAAAATTTTAGAGACTTAATAAAGGAACTGTATCGGTTCTCCTTTCGAGGCCTCCTTGTTGCTTGACCTAGCGATGGGTGTTACTTACTCTACCCAAACCTCTTATGCCTCGTTGCTAGCTATCGAATTGCGTTCTGATATTGTATGCTCCTTTATATATTTTGGAAAGTTAAGCAACCGTCCATGCCGATCAGTTCCTTTATTAAGTCTCTAAAATAGAAACGAGGTGATTATATTTGGCAAAGATTAAAAAATTGCCACCGGCCTTTAGTGACGAGGAGCGGGAAAATCAACTCATAGCCTTAGCATACGATGCCGTAGAAGCACGTATTCGAGAGGGGACCGCCAGTTCCCAAGAATTAGTACATTTTCTTAAAATGGGATCTACTAGAGAGAAGAAAGAGAGGCAAATCATGGATAAGCAAGAAGAACTTCTTACTGCTAAAACCAGCGCTCTTGAATCTCAGAAGAATCTTGAAGGTCTCATGAGAGAAGCAATGCTTGCTTTCAGAGAATACGCAGGTGATGACAGTGGACAAGTCTTATAGTGAATTATGTAAATTAAAAACTTTAGAAGAACGATATGAGTATTTACGTTCTACACATGGAGTTGGAGACAGAACAATGGGCGGTTATAGACCGTTATATTTAAGGTTTCTTAAATCTCCAGAGTGGATGCGATTTCGAAGAGAAATCCTATTGCGGGACAAAGGTAATGATATGGGTTTGGAAGGTTATCCAATACCTACTAGACCTATTATTCATCATATAAATCCTGTAAAAGTAGAAGACTTGATGAATCACAACTTAGAAATTCTTCTAAATCCTGAAAATGCGATTAGTGTGTCGCATCAGACACATTTAGCAATAGATTACGGAGACAGTTCATTATTGCCTAAAGACCCGATTGTTCGTAAACAAAACGATACATGTCCTTGGAGGTGATAAAATGCCCGAAGAAGTATCTATAAGAGATTCAATTCTTAAATCTATTTGCGATAAACTCGATTCAAGAGACTTCACTGTCTTCTATGATGACATTATCGATAGAATAAATACTGCTTTTGCTTTTTGCCACCAGTTTGGAGTTGGTCCAGAAGAAGGTTTCGCTATTACAGATGAAAACAATACGTGGGACGAGTTTCAAGCAAAAAACATCTATGAATTAGGTTTGGTAAAAGGCTATATAGCAGCTAAAGTAAAAATGGATTTCGATCCACCGACTACTGGTCCATTACTCAATGCTTTAAGTGAATCAATCTTAGAGTATGAGTGGAGAATAACAAATAACCGATAGGAGGTAACTTATGGCAAAACGAGAATTTCCAACAGAAAATGAAGAAGTAAAAGAGAAAAAACAAGTAGAAAAGGTTGAAAAATCTGAAAAACCGACGAAGAAACCAAAAGTCTCAATCGGTAAGTAAGGAGAAATCAAAATGGCACTATCTAACACTGCTACTCCGAAGTATTATGGAGAATTTAGAGCTCAAGTAATGCGAGGAGAAATACCCATTTGCCGAGAAATCGAAATGGAGATGAACCGGATCGATGAATTGATTAAAAATCCGGGAATTTACTATGACGAGGAAGCGGTAGAAGGGTGGATTAAGTTTTGTGAGAACGAACTTACCCTTACCGATGGCTCTGCGATGCATTTATTGCCCTCTTTTAAACTATGGGGCGAGCAGTTATTTGGGTGGTACTATTTTGTGGAAAGAAGCGTATATGAGCCTGGAGAGCATGGAAAACCTGGACATTACGTGAACAAGATGATTAAAAAGCGTCTCGTTCAAAAGCAATATTTAATAGTTGCTCGTGGTGCTGCTAAATCAATGTATGGAAGTGACATTCAAGCATATTTCTTAAGCATCGATAGGAAAACCACATACCAAGTAACTACTGCTCCTACAATGTTACAAGCAGAGGAAGTCATGTCCCCAATTAAGACAGCGTTGTCTAGATCTAGAGGTCCTTATTTCAAACTAATGACATTCGGATCTATGCAAAATACAACCGGTTCTAAAGCTAATAGACCTAAATTAGTGTCTACAAAAGAAGGAATAGCCAATTTTATGACAAATTCTCTATTACAGATAAGACCTATGTCTATTGACAAACTTCAGGGTATTAGAGCTAAAGTTTGTACAGTCGATGAATGGCTTTCGGGAGATATTAAAGAAGACGTCATTGGCTGTCTAGAACAAGGTTGTGCAAAAGGCGGTCAAGACTATATTATTATAGCGACTTCATCGGAGGGTACTGTAAGAAATGGTCCCGGTGACACGATTAAGTTAGAGTTGATGGACATCTTAAAAGGGACTTACAAAGCTCCTCATGTATCTATTTGGTGGTACAAACTTGATGACATTAAAGAAGTGGGAAATCCAGCCATGTGGATTAAGGCGAACCCCAATTTAGGAATCACAGTCGGTTATGACACATATCAGCAAGACGTTGAAAGAGCAGAAAAGGAACCTGCTACAAGAAATGATATTCTTGCTAAAAGATTTGGATTGCCTATGGAGGGTTATACTTATTTCTTTAGATACGAAGAGACGTTACCGCATCCGAGAAGAGATTTTTGGAATATGCGATGCTCTCTTGGTGCAGATTTATCCAGAGGCGACGACTTCTGTGCATTTACATTCTTATTTCCTTTGCAAAGAGAACAGTTTGGTGTTAAATGTCGAAGCTATATCACACAAAATACTCTGGATAATTTACCTATGGCGCAAAGAATTAAGTATGAGGAATTTATTAATGAAGGAACTTTAATTATATTTCCAGGAACAGTTCTTGACATGATGCAGGTTTATGAGAATCTTATAAATTATATAGATTCATGCAAGTATGAGGTCTGTAGTTTCGGTTTTGACCCTTATAATGCTCGTGAATTTGTAGAACGTTGGGAACGAGAAAACTCTGAATATGGAGTCGAGAAAGTTATTCAAGGCGCTAAGACGGAGTCAGTTCCACTTGGAGAAATAAAGCTACTTGCAGAAAATAGATTGCTTATATTTGATCAATCTATCATGACATACACCATGGGTAATAGTATGACTGTTGAAGACACTAATGGAAACCGAAAATTATTAAAGAGAAGATACGATCAAAAGATCGATAATGTATCAGCTCTTATGGATGCTTGGGTTGCTTATAAATTGCATAAAGAAGACTTTGAATAAGGAGGTGATTAAGTGGCTAATGCATATAGAATGAATAAACTTTCATATTTGGCTCATGCAGATAA
>JAGCGE010000289.1 GCA_017649745.1 Clostridiales bacterium
ATTATACAACATTGATGTATGACAAATAAGAGGCTGTACAATACAGCCTCTTAACAGTATCATTTCTTAGAATTTCTATTCTCGTAATCTTCGTTGATCGCACATTTCCAGGAACCGTTCATCTTACCCTTGGATCTGACTGAACCTACAGCTGCACAAACGCTGTCATATACCACACGACTTCCCTTCTTATCTGCTATGTAATCAACGGCATTATCCTCACTGATACCATATGTTCTTGCCGTGGATACCGCATCGATATTTGCTCCGATAAAGAGGAACTCCCATCCCTTCTTTTCTTTTGACTTGATCGTCTTTCTTACGGATTCAGCACAGTAATGATGGCTGGCATTTTCGAGACCGTCTGTGATGATAACAAACAACGTCTTTTCCGGTATGTCTTCTTCTCTAGCATATTTGTGGATCGTAGAGATATGATCTATCGTTTTTCCGATAGCATCGATAAGAGCAGTACATCCTCTTACGTAGTAATCCTTCTTAGTCATCAAAGGGATCTCATTAAGCTCTATCCTGTCATGTAATGTCTCGACTTCACCGTCAAACAAGACAGTTGTTACAAAGCACTTACCTTCGATATTCCTCTGCTTTTCGACAAGAGAATTAAATCCACCGATCGTATCCTCTTCAAGTCCATTCATAGAACCGCTTCTATCAAGGATAAATACCAACTCAGTAATGTTATTAGTTTCTTTTTTCATGTCTTTTCCCTCGACTTTCATGTTTATTGTGATTACATGATAAGAGGAAAAGCACACTAAATGGTCGCCCTTCAAGCGACAAATAAGATCAACCTAATGTCTGCTGATCGTAAGTAAAAAGAGCTTCGTTTATCTCGAAAATATTATAGTTTCCGTTAGAAATAAAGAACTCGATTATCACATCAGAAACACTACTTTTAGATAGAGCATATCCCGCCTTCATCAGAAGTTCCTTTGTCTCCTCAAGAGACAGTTCCAATGCAATAGCAAAAGCAAGAGCCGTCTGTTTTTTCGGTTTATAGTTGATGTCACTTCTGATCTTCGAAAAATGCTTACGGTCAATATTGGCCTTCTTATAGCACTCGACATCAGTCATTCCCAGTTCATCGATCTTACGAAGAAGCATTGATGTAAAACTCTCATCGATCATCTTGACTGCTTCACCAAGATCATTCGGCATAGCATCTAAACAATAAGCCATTGCTTCAGAATTTGGCGAAGATTTACTCAAACTTCTTTTTAACGCAACCGATCCGAATATTGCGCGCTCAGGACCATTAGTTCCCTTAAGTATGAAATCAAGCTGTCTCTTACGTTCAGCTCCAATATCAAAATCTCGTCCGTCGAAAACAACAATATAGGCATTGATCTCATCAGTTTCCAAGAAGCTTGTAATTGTATCCGTAGCAACCTTAAGTCCCTCAGCTTTCGGATATCCGTATACACCTGTAGAGATCAGTGGAAAAGCGATACTCTCAAGACCATTTTCCTTGGCTAATTTCAAAGAGTTGGAATAACAGGATCTAAGCTGGTCTTCCTCGCCTTGCTTACCCCCATGCCATACAGGACCAACCGTATGAATGACAAACTTACTAGGAAGATCATAACCCTTGGTGATCTTCGCCTCACCAACCTTACAGCCGTTTAAAGTCCTGCACTCTTCAAGAAGCTTTGGACCAGCTGCTCTGTGGATCGCGCCGTCAACACCGCCTCCGCCAAGGAGCGAAGAATTAGCCGCATTGACTATGGCATCACAGGTTATCTTTGTAATATCACCTTTGATTATTGTAAGAGGCATAACTTATAACCCGTTCTTAAGTATCCTTATGTAATCAGTAAGTTTACGCTCATATTCTTCCTGAAGAACTTCAGCAGGTTCATTTCTGTAATAGACTTCATCAAGGAATTCCTTATTAAATCCTTTGAGGACCCACTTAAACATATCGCAGATAACTTCTTTACTGTGTGTTACGCCTTTAAGCTCGATTCCTTCAAGAATACCGCTATAGATATTCTCACCGCTTATACCGTATCTTTCTGCAGTCTTCTTATAGATCTCGCTGTCGTTTTCGGTAAAAGCATAAAGCACGAGTCTGCCCTTAACAGGATTTCTGATATACCAGGATATTTCCAATGAAGAATAATCGATTATCCTTTGAAATAACTTATCGGACAGATTACCAAGTCCGCTGCCCATATCCTCAGCCATTTCGGACGCAACTGTATCAAGAAGGAAAAAAAACAGATCTTCCTTACACTTGAAATATTTAAACAGGCTTCCTTTACTGATCCCACATTCTTTAACGATCCTGTTAGTTGATGCCTGCTCATATCCGTAAGTTGCAAACTCTTTACACGCTACGTCTATGATCCTGCTCTGTTTTTTCTGATCAAGATCCAAGAAGATCTTCTCTGGCATACACACACCTCCAAAGTTTCAGCTGACCTTAAGGTCACGCAAAAAAACAAGGATAAATGACCAAAAGGTCATCTATCCTTATTATACAGAGCAGTTTTTCAAAAGTCGATATTGACAGATCAGAAATTAGCTCCATTCCATCCCCAATCAGAGACTGGATTGTATGTAATGTAGACTGCATTTTGAGGGATACCGAACTTCGTTTCGAGCATCTCGCAGATCTCACCTGTCATCTTGTTGTATAGATCAGACGGAGCATTACCAAGAAGGCTAACAGCTACAAATGCACCCTTTTCAAGCTTCTTGCCACCAAACCAGAGATCCTGATCATCACTGATACCAACCATGAGGTAAGACTCAGGTTTATTCAATGTAGAAATGAGTCTTCCGAATTCACTTTTAAGTTCTTCCTTCTGGTCATCCGTCAATTTGATAGTGACCTTAGAGTCAATCATCGGCATAATTCCACCTCCTAAAATTCTGAATTACCGTGTAAACTTATGTGTTCTTTTTTCAATTCCTCGATCAGACTGAATAAAGTCCAGTCCATATTATGCTGAGTAGCGAATGCTTTTAAGGCGATTGGTGGGAATCCGGTCATCTTACATGATCTCGAAAAAGCCTCATACATTTCCATATCCATACCAACAAAGATCGCCAGATCAGGCATGTTATAGATCATAGGGATCTGCTCCTTCTTGGTCGTACCAGAACCGGTGTAGATTCCTCTAATGGTCTTGGTTAGATCAGAAGGACCGACAACTTCCGTCTTCTGTCCGATCATTTCTGCTACCTTTTTTACGGCATCGAGTTTATCTTGTTCTTTAATATGAAGAATGATCATATCTCACCTTGTAAACTTTGAAATAAACTTCCAAGCTTCTTCGATCGAATGATGACGACATTCATGACCCTGTCCGCTTACACTTGCGAAAGCTGTTCTGCAAACACCGTCTTCACTGTCGTAATACCTAACGCTTAAGACGCTATCTCTGGACTCATCATAGATCTCTTCATTACGATCACCTTTGATACCGTAGAACTTGTCTTCCCAGTTATCTTTATCAGCAAAATCGACATCGAACTTTTTAACGACCTTGTTTACGCCTGCTGCATAGATAACCCTATCAAGAGCATCTTCAGACTGTCCAGGAAGTTCAGGCAGAGGTGATTCTTCTCCGCCGGAGTAGAACAACGGAACAGGAGTATTCATATTAAGTCTAGGATCTCCAAGAGAAATGCCGAATGGATTGTTCTTTATTGGGAACAAAGCACTGCAAGGTGCAAGACCGGCGAAAACATCAGGATATTCCTGGAAAAGATCCCAAGTCTTTGCACTACCCATAGAAAAGCCTGATGCGTAGATCCTCTTCTCATCGATATTGTATTTCTTCTTAAGATCTTCAAGCACTTCAAGAACTTCAGAAGCTCTGACGTCCTGATGGTTTTCGATAGCTACATATAAGAAATTGTATCTGTGGCAGATCTCCCACCAGCCTGCGACAAATGTTAGATAGAAAGCTGAATCTCCGCCTCCGTGAAAACCAAGAACAAGCGGTACCGGACCGTCCTTGAAAAGATCATTATTGTAGTAAGCAAAGTATCCTGCAGGGTGAGTCTCTGTTCCCTTGTATTTTCCGAAAGAATCAGGTGAAGTATGAACGATCGTCATTCCTGGTTCTTCAGTCATGTTCAGTTCTTCTAAATCAGGCTCGAATTCGATATTACCGCACCACATCTTAAACTTACGAACGAATGCCTTAAAGTCAGCCTTATAATCAGCACTATCCTTGATAAGAAGATTCTCGCAGCCGTCAAAAGCCTTGTTGATCTCGTCACTGTTGTTCACACTCAAGACAGCGATATCCTTACGTTCAACTTCAGGTACAACACTTAAGTTCTCCATAGAACACATTGCAGGAGTGATCTCTCCAGGACCCCAGAGGTACTCACCGTCGATCTTCTTAAGAAGGTTACGAGCTACATAGTCTGCTGATTTTCCATAGCTGTAGATATCAGCTCTGAATATCGCGCCTCTGATGAAGTAACCCTTGAACTCTCTTTTGAAGAAATCAGTGATCGCACATATTCCGTCTTCATATACCGGATCATTCTTTGTCTCTGAAATAAGTTCCTGATAAAGCTCGGCAGTAGCGTTATCCCATCCACCTTCACAAGTAGGATAGATAAAAAGAACTGATGAATCATTTGCTGAAGCAATATCAGAAAGACCGCTTTGCTTAGCAAATTCGATCGCTTCCTCTTTTGTTCTTCTTGTCTCTTCGAAAATAAGCAACAATGGTGCTCTAAATCCGTAATTATGTATCTGACCATTTATAGTTGTAGTCGGAACATATGCCTTAAGATAGAAATTCTTGTACTCGTTTTCCCAAAACTTACCGCCGTCGGACAATATCTCAACGGAAGGTCTAGTCATAATAGCCATAGATCTCCTCCTAAAAAAGAAAATATTTACAGCTAATATTATAACCTCTTGAGCTTTAAAATATTATCAGTTATGGAAATATTATTCCTATTCAAGAAATCCATGAGTCCTGGAATATCTTCAGGCTGGCGTAAAAGACCAGGCTCATGCGCATCACAGCCAAGTACGAACTTAGCACCCATTTTCGATGCGAGAGAGAAAAATCTGTCACACGGATAATTTCTCGAATCAACAAATCCGTAGTAGTTGATCTCCAGAGGCATATCACATTCTATGGATGCTTCGACCAGTCTAGCCATCTCCTTAAGGTAGACCTCATCACGACCTTCAAAAGCGAAGAGATCGGGATGTGCAAGATAAGTGAACATCCCTGTTCTCATTCCCTCTATTGTATGATCAACGCACTCAACTAGCTGTTCGTTGGTCAGATTGTTATTTGCAAATGCTCCCACGTAAAATCCGTTGACTTCATCTTTTACATAATGCTGACCTAAGAGAAGATAGTCGAGCGGATACTTACGAAGCTCCTTCAAAAGTTCATCAAAGTACTGTGAGTATTCAACTTCATAACCTATCAGGATATCGATATCACCCTTATACTCTTCTTTCAAGCTCAAGATAGTATCGACATAATCAGGCAATTCCGACATGTCCATTCTGATACCTGATACAAATCCGTTAGGATATGGTTGAGGTGTATGATCGGAAAAACCGAGTATCTTAAAACCGTTCTTTATCGCTTCTTCAACGTACTCTCGTTCCGTTCCAACAGCATGCTTACAACGCGTAGTATGTGTATGATAATTCGCCAGCACTTCAGATTACTTCCTTAATATTTTTCGGAAGGATTATAGCATTTCTACAGTTTTAGTCGCAAGTTCGCGCGAGAACTTTGTGTCGTGCTCCACTATAAGCATCGTAGGCTTATATTTCTTAATGAGCTTTTCGAGCTGCATCCTCGAAAACACGTCCACATAGTTTAGCGGCTCATCCCAAATGTAAAGATGCGCTGGTGTCAGGATACTCGTAGCAATAAGAACTTTCTTCTTCTGTCCTTCCGAAAAGTCGACCATATCCTTCTCGAACTGAACAGATTCGAAATCCAGCTGGCTTAATACAGAAAGGAAAAGACTGTAATCGATACCGTTTTCGAAAGCATGCATCCTGAGATCACCCTTAAGATGCGAAGTATCCTGATCGATATACGATATCTTAAGATTGGATCCCACCAGAAGCTCGCCTTCTAAGGTAAACTTATCGCTGTTTCCAGAGCACAATATCGCATTGATAAGACTTGACTTACCGCATCCGTTACGACCTTCCAAAAGCACGATATCACCTTTCTTGATCTCGAATGTCAGATCCTTGAATACAGGCTCGTCCGAATCGTTATATCTTAAAGACAACGACTTACACTCGACCAGACGATCCTTGATGTATTCCAAATGCTCGACCTTAAGATCACGGATCTGTTCGATGTCTTTCAGAAGGCCTTCCTTCTCGCTTATCGTTCGCTCCATCCTGACCTCGAATGACTTGACCCTGGCTTCCATCTTCTTTGTCTTGCCTCCGATATAGGATCTGGCATTCTTAGTTCTGTCGTGCTCCTTGATCGGATCATAGCCAATCTTCGTACTCTCGCTCTTAGAAGCCCATGAAGACGATCTGTCCATAGTCTGCTTAAGTCTTCCGATCTCCTTGGTATGCTTCTCGTTTTCAGCTTTCGCGAATTGATCAGATTTATTCTTATTCTCCCACCAGGAACTGAAGTTACCGGCCTGCACCTCTATTGTCGATCTATTCAGTACGAGCACATGATCTATACATGCATCCAGAAGATCTCTGTCATGCGAGACAAGAATGAATCCCTTCTTAGACGCAAGGTACCTCTTTATTACTTCTCTCGCCTCTTTATCAAGATGATTCGTAGGCTCATCAATAAGTAAGAACTCTCCTTCATCAGAAAAGAGAACAGCCAGCATTATCTTTGTTCTCTCACCAAAACTCAGTGTCTTTATCGGACGATATAGAAGCTCAGGATCGACTTCAAGAGAATTAAGCTCGCAAATGACTTTCCAACTCTCAGTAGAAGGCTTCCATTCGTATATAAGTTCATCGGCAGTCTTATCAAGATCGCTTATCTCATAAGGAAAGAAATCGCATCTCATCTGAGGATTTATCGAACCTGAATATTCGTATTTTCCAAGAAGCAGGTTGAGAAAAGTAGTCTTTCCTTTACCATTACGTCCTATAAATCCGAGACGCCAGTCTGTATCAAGAGTAAATGTTGCATGATCAAATATCAGATCATAGCTGTTCTCATATGAGAAAGTAAGATTATTCACGTTTATCTGTGTCATAAGGTATCTCCTTTGTAAAGAGCCTTATAAAAAGTCTGTCTTCGTGTACGCGAAAACAGACTTAAACTCACATCTATCAATTATGACAGACCAACTAAGAAATAAGCAGTAATCCAATCTAAGCGCACACAAAATAACCCTAAAGGCCCTGATATGTTAATACTTAAATCAAATTACTTCCTCATTGGTCCACCCTACACAAACTGTGCTCTTTCTTTTTTATTTCTCTCTGATGTTAACATCAAAGTTCTGACGAATCAATAGTGTTATTGATAAGCTCCCTAGCCTTGCTCAACGGCTCACAAGTCCATATATCCTTATCGCCGATGACGTAGATCCTGTAAGAAGCTCTCGTAATAGCAACATTGACTGTATAGTTACGAACAAAGTTAATTGCATCTTTCGAACTCTCATCAACTCCGAGAAGGAAGATAACCTCATCTGTTCCCTTTCCTCTGAAAGTAGAAACGATATCGATGTTTTCGGAAAGCCATGCCTTACATCTAGGATCATTCTTATATAAGTCTGATTCCTTTATCATCTTGATCATGCCTTCTTTAACGGACTCGAAAGGAGTGATAACGTACAGCGCCGGAATATCGGAATCATCGATCTCGAATTTTCTTGTGAGCATCTGCATGACAGTCTGTCCCTGCTTCTTAACGAAAAGGTCCTTAAATCCGTTCTCATTGCCTTCAACATGTATCCATGCCGAATCATCCATAAGAAGAGTAAATATTCCGGCAGGTTCTTCTGTTGCAAGTTTCATCGTATTATCGTATGAAAGCGAGTTCGCGATCGAGAAGATAGGTTCAATGCACTTATTATGAAGCACAAGAGGTATACCTACCCAGATCTTCTCATCACCTTCACCAAGGAAACATCCGTAAGGATTCGCAAAATCAGCAAGACTCTGAACGGACAGTTTCATGCTCTGATAGCAGTTGATCAATTCAGAGGAGATCAGATGTTTTATGATATCCGCTTCACGAGTTACCTTAGGTTCTGCCTGCTTAGGATCGCCAAGGATAAGAGCGGATCTTGCTCTATATAAGATACCCATAGCCATCTGTGGCTGAGCCTGAGCTGCTTCATTGATAATGACTTTACCAAGAACCGCGTTCTTACGAACGAATCCCATTATATTTCGGCTCTCTTCAAATGTTGTGGTAACAACAGGTGTCACCATGAAGATACACTGGATGAGCTTGATCATCATGTCACTTGGAATAGTATCTCTTCCTTCACGCCTGTTCCAAAGATCAACAAAGGTATTAAGTCTCTCCTTGACTTTGGTAGATGAAAGAAGGTATTCCCTGTGAAGTCTGCAAGCAAGAACAAAGAGCTGCTTTCTCTCATAATTGAATTCTTCAGTGATCCAAGGATTACTCGAATGAACTTCTACAGCCTCAGATGCATCATTGGAATACATCTTATCGAAGAATTCGCGATTGATAACAGTCATCTGTTCACTGTATTTATCAAGAGTTTCAAGACTTTGCTTGCTGTTACGGATAGCCAGGTATTTCTTGTTCTTCTCATCACGTTCCCATGTGAGATTCTCAAGACTTCTCTTTCGCTCGCTTATCATTGCTTCCTTAGCCTGCTGTGCCTTACGAGTTACGAAGAAACCTTTCTTACCACCATCGATACGCATTATATCAGCTTCCAATGCCTGTATCCGTTCATCAAGATCATCAACATCAGACTTATATTTTCCGATATTCCTGATGTCTTCTTCAATCTTCTTTCTTGGATGATCAGGAATACTCTTGGCAGCCTTATATACAGACTCGAGTTCCGTACGCATGGACTTAACTTTCTTAAGCTGCTCCAGGAACTCGGCTCTTATAGCCTTAAAATCGCTCTTGTCATCCTTAAAGTTATCCATGAACTGACGTAAGACAGTCTCACAATATTCAGTTATATCAGTCTTATAACCGAGCTTATATGCAAACGGTTCGTCCATTCCCTCATTTAAGGTATCTGTCGTTGTCCTTGCCGTTGAATCAGAATATGATGCGATCATAATTCCATACTCGTTGATCTTATCATCATCGATTATGTCTTCTACGTTCTCGGCATTGGCAATGATCTCAGCTCTTAGAACAAGGTTATTAGCAACAACATCCTTAATGATATTCATCTTACCTGTTCCAGGAGGACAATTGACTGTCAAAAGAGGAGATGCCGTACTCTCATCAACAGCCATATTAACTACAACCTGCTGCATCAGATTTGCATCACTTCCGAGCGGCCATTTACCAAGTGGCAATCTTTTTGGATCAAGAGCCATCTCGAAAAATTTCTTCATTGACTCTCTGTCCTCTTTTGCACCGATGATCGTTCTCTTTATCGGGATCCTGCCATACTTCTTCTCATATGGAGCAAGGATATATTCACCGACCTGTTTGCCGTATTTCGTCTTATCGTTAAAGGTATCATTAGCAAATGCTTCGGTGAACAGATTAAGGTCATCCAGAAAACAGCTTCTACTAAGATTAGCATGGTTTATAGTGAAATCCTTCTTAACACTTTCATCCTTAAACCTTGAGTATATGACTTTACCGAATGTATCGGACTTCTCAAAATCATCTCTCCAGAATCTTTCCATAACATCCAGATAAAGACCATTAAGGAACATCCTTACATTACGATCCTGAAGATTATTGTCGAAATCTCTTATGATCGTATCGTAAGTCGTCTTATTCAATCTATAATTTAAGGTGTTGTTAGTAGTGGTATTCCACTCGCTGATAGCCCAAATAACAGGCGACAGCTGGAAGCTTCCCGGTACATATTTACCGTCTTTTTCTACTCTAAAAGAGAACAGACTGATCTTACTGTCATCGCTATAGGATTTTTCCGGAAGATCGTCTTTGGTTCCTACATATTTAAGCAGATAATCTATGAGTTTATTACGATTGATACTGCCCATACAAACAGAGATCTGATCAGTCGTAAAAGTATAATTAACAAATTTAGAACTGTCCTCATCAAGGAACAACGCAATATCAGCTTCAGGTTCATTAAGATCCCTGAACACGTCAATACGATCTGCTTCAACATCCATTCCATCAAGCAGATATCTTATATTTTGTTTATTCTCTTCATTATCTTCGGGTATATCAACCTGGCCCAGAAGTTCGACCAATTTCCAAAAATCTAGAACTTCCCAGACCTGTCTTTTCGAGATTAGATCCATAGTAGCCCCTAATATATGTATTCTCCTTAAAGACAAACCCCAATAAACATTAAGAAGATACTTCGATTATATCACTATTTGATAATATCAAAAACTGTCCTTCGTAAATTTCTTCCGCGAATTTTAGACGTTCTTTTGAGCATTTTGACCACTCTTGCTCAAAAAAGTCCCAAATCTCCTCCTAAAATCATTATTTTCGAAAAGAATTACGACGACAACAATAAACTGTTAAATTTCAGGAAACTCGATCTCGATCTGAAGTCCACCCTCAGACGGAGTCGATGCATCAAGCTTGAGCTTATTGTCCTCAGCGATCTTCTTGGCAAGATAAAGGCCCATACCGGTAGCCTTGCTCCTCTTTTCACCTGTATCTCCCGTGAAGCCTTTTTCGAATATATAAGGAAGATCACAGGCCTTTACGCCTATACCGTTATCGGTAATGAGGAGCTTGTTGCCATCAAAATCGAAGGTGAGTTCAGGCTCATCGCTGCAGTATTTAATTGAATTGCTGACGAACTGACCCAGCATGAACCTAAGACCTCTTGCATCAGCATATACAGTTCTGTCCTTAACCTTATTGAAAACAATAAAATCTTTCTCACTTAAGAGCGGCTCATAATCATGGAGCACTTCGTTTATAAGATCTTTTATTCTCAATAATTCAAAATGATAATCCTTACGCGTACTCTTGATCCTGGCATACTGGAGCATCTGATCTACAGATTCATTCAGACGACATCTGATATATTCCATCTTGAAATTGATATCTGATCCGAACTTATCAGCGTGATTATCCATCAGAAGAGTAAGAAGAGCAATCGGCGTTTTAGCTTCATGAGCCCATGCCTCAACATACTCTTCTCTATCTTCCTTCTCAGTCTTTAAAGCTAATATCGATTCCCTGGAAGATACCAGCACATCATAAAGCCTATACACGGAAGCACTAGTATGAGCTCCTGCTACTCTGATGAGTTCCTCGCATTTTTCATGAGTAGGGTCTTCCAGAAGGTCTATGAGAATGAGATCCTTCTTTTGTTCTTTTCGCGCAGTATAGATACAAGCAACGATAAATCCGAAAATACTAAAGATAATAAGTGCTGTTACGAAAACTCTCAGCGCTCTCACTTCAGTGACCCAAAGACCAATGATAAAGAACAGATCGTTAGCCAGAAGAAGGATAAACCAGAATAGATTAGCTTTGATTGCCTTTAGAAAATACTTCATTTTTCCTCCGTGCATTCAAGAACATAACCTTTGCCTCGAACAGCTTTGACAGCGCATTTCATATTAAGTCCGGCCATTGTCTTCTTAAGTCTTGTAAGATTGACCTGAAGCGCATTCTCGTCAATAAACTCTGAAGTGCCCCAAACTTTCTCGGAGATCTCTTCTTTAGTAACTTCCTCACCTCTTTTATTCAAGAGTACTTCAAGGATCATTCCCTGATTTTTCGGAAGGATAACGGAATCCCCGTCAATGAATAAAGTATAAGTATGTTTATCCAGAAGAAAACCCGGACCTTCAAGAAGATTGGAACGGCCCTCGTATCTCTTAAGTACATTCGAAAGTCTCAGAAGAAGTCTCTCTTTACGGTATGGTTTGGTCATGAACTCGTCGGCGCCAAGCTCCAATGCATTAAGTTCGTCTTTAAGATCATCTCTTGATGTTAATATCACAACAGGAACGGAACTCTTATTCTTAAGAGCTCTGCAGATCTGAAATCCACTCATATTCGGCAGATTAACATCCAGAAGAACTATATCAGGATCGATAGATATAATTTCTCCTACAACATCATCGAAACTTTCGACAGTGCTTACTTTATAACCGTTATTCTCAAGCATCGAAGACAATTCTTCTCGAACGAGAACTTCATCTTCTACAACACATATATGTTTCATTATTCTACCCTTTCAGGATCCATCAGTGTCTCGAGGTACTTATAACTTGCCCTCTTAACTACCAGGATGTAGATACATTCTACCAAACACATGATAAGAATAACAATCGCAGAAAGAACCATCATCCTAGGAAGATTGCTCATTGTTCTGGATGAGAGAACTCCATTATAAAGGCTTCTTATTCCGAAAAAGCTGCTGATAACAGCCACGCCTACAGGAATACCAAAATACCAGTTGATCTGCTTAGACGAGCAATAACACAATGTCTTATGATCAGAACCGAGCTTAACAAGAGTCCTGTATCTGCTTCCGCTCTTCTTCTGATTCATGAGAAACTGAACACCGAGTATCGTATTTGCGATAACAAAGAAGATTATCGCCAGATAGATCGTAACATAGCTTCCTGCAACCAGATAGAACAACTGTCTTCCCATATTATTGAGATATGACCCATAGACTTCAGAACCGTTAGACTCAAGCACTTTAAGCTTAGCGTCTATCTCTCTTAAAGTCATGATCGCATTGCCCTCAGTATACTTATCCGGATCAACAATACCATTCAGATATATCGTATATTTATCGCCTAAGATCTTATCGAATGCTTCATCATCGAGGATCAGCGCATTAACGATAGTAATCAGATAATCTGTCGTAAACGGAGTTGTCTGAACATCACCCTTAAGCATATACTCTCCACCACAAAGAGTAACTTCCTTATCTTCTTTAAGAACTTCGTTCATCAATTCGAGCGTTCCGTCATGAACAAACTCATCATTAAGATACATCATTACTTCATTTTCCTTAAGATCGATCTGTTCTTGTCCTGTTTGAACAAGGAGTTTATTGTAATCGCTCTCTCTTAAGAAATATGGATAGGAATCAAAAGCTGAACTATCAGGATTATGATACTTACCAT
The DNA here is from genome assembly GCA_017649745.1 of Clostridiales bacterium. The sequence goes on from JAGCGE010000289.1 coordinate 13,244, forward strand.
TAGGATCAAGCCTGTTAAGATCGTCCAAAACCGAATCCATGAAGAAGTATTTTTGTATTTCCGATTTACTATTTCCATCATCATAGATTCCGAGCCTGACCTCTTCAAGATAAGAGAATCTATCATACTCCCCTATTTCCTTAAGATATTCACGGTAATCATCAGCAGTCTTCATGAATTCCAACTCAAATTCATTCGACGCGCATCTGAACGTGTAGTCCATTACATGACTTACATAAAGATTATATGAATTGTAAAGGCCGACACCTACGCCAAGGCAGATAATAGCCGCAAGGATCAGAAGTGACGAAACTGCCATAGTGCCTGACTTATAAATGACCGTATCTTCTATCTGTCTGAAATTAAAAACGTGAAGTCTTCCGTTCTTCATCTTTTTTACGATGAGCCCGATAAAGAATCTTAAACCGTAGAACAGCATGAAAGTACCTGCAAGTCCCAGTAACATCATCTCGCTGAGCAGATTTACGTTTTCCCATATAAGACCTGAGATAGCAAGTGCATATGCACCTGCAAGTATAATGATACCAATCAGAGCAGAGATACAATAGAATACTGGATGCTTCTGTTTTCTAATATTCTCAGGAGCATCGGCAAGAAGTGTACCAATCTCTTTTCGAGACAGATTAAAACTGATCAGGAAGAAAGCTACAAGCTTGATCGATACAAACCCAATGAGAGTTATGAGGCAGGCCTTGATATCAAATGTGGACTGATGATCCAGAAAACCTATACCGACGATTCTTGCCGTAATAAGACTCATTAATTCCGTAACAAGTATAGCAAGCGGAAGACCTGTAATAAGAGCGATACCTGAACTGATAAGATCCTCTGTAAGAAGCATCGAAAACAGTTTAGAACGCTTCATTCCCATCATGAGATAGACACCCAGCTCATGACTTCGCCTATCTATCTGATACTTACTCGCATAGAAGATCAAGAAGAAAAGGATTACTAGCGAGAACACATACAAAGCCGAGATCATTGCGACAAGTTTCCTGACCGCATCAGCTTCGAGAGTCATAAGAAATCTGACAATATCCTGATTTTGAAGCGAGAGAACAACATAAAATGACATTATCGAGATTATGAGCGAACTCATAAAAAGCGCATTTTCTTTCTGGCTTCGCTTGGAATTACGTAAGACCAACTTAGAGAACATTCGCGGAACCTCCTCCAAGCTGAGCCATTACCTTAAGGATTCTCTCATAAAAATCCTGTCTCGACTCTTTTTCCGTATCTTTCCTGAGTTCATGGAAGATCTTACCATCCTGAATAAACATGATACGATTGCAAAAACTAGCAGCATTCGAATCATGCGTAACCATAAGGATCGTAGCCTTTTCTGACTGATTAAGTCCAACGAGCTTTGTCATAAGAGACTTCGCATTCTTGGAATCAAGAGCACCTGTCGGCTCATCAGCAAGGATTATCTTAGGATTAAGGACCAATGCTCTAGCAGCAGCAACTCTCTGTTTCTCACCGCCTGACATCTGAGAAGGAAACTTATCAACGATATTCTCGATCTCAAGATATTTAACGAGCTTATCGATCCTCTCCTCATAATCTTTACCAACCTTATGAAGTGATACCGGAAGAAGGATATTCTCTCTTCCAGTAAGATTATCTATTAATTCAAAATTCTGAAAGAGATATCCGATCTCTTTACCTCTATAATCAGCAAGCTTCTTACCGCTGAGCTTAGACAACATCGCACCGTTAAGTTCTATGGTTCCTGAAGTCGGCTTAATGACCGAAGCGATACAGTTAAGGAGCGTAGACTTACCAGATCCGCTGGCTCCCATGATACCAAGGAATTCTCCTTCCATAACCTGAAAAGAGATATCATCAATAGCCTTGGTGATATTCTCAGTCTTACCATAGTATTTTCTAAGTGATTCAATCTTAAGTATAGCGTTCATGTAATTCCTCCTGTTTCTTACGTTTATATCTTAGTACAACAGGACAGAATTATTAACTTACAGCTTTTGTAAGGAATCTATCTTATCCGAAAAATGACGTCATCACAGTTACAAAAACTCCAGAACAAGCGACTAAACAGGCTGCAGCAAACAAACCTATAGCTATCCACTTGAAGATCTTATACATAAATTTCTTATCACAATATCTTTTAACAAAACCTTTAGCAGGGGCAGACGGATCATAATAAACATCCAATTCGCTACCTAAAGGATATTTGTACTCCAACGGATTCTCACCATAAAAGAACTGACAGTCCTCAGAAAGAGAATGTTTGATAACTATTTTCTGTTTTTCTTCATCCTCTTCAACATTAAAGCCCTTATTAGATATCAACGGAACATCAAATTTTATAACAGCATGCGTTTTATATTCAGGACCCTGTACCTTATATGTATTGCCATCAACAGCGGTAAATTCAACTATTGGATAACGAAACACATCGCTATAAACAACGTTAGAATAACCAACAACTTTTCCGACAGCATGACTTGTACATGTTTTCTCTTGAGTAAGATATTTACCAAAGATCTTACGTCCCAACACAAGCATCAGAATCCCTATACATACAAGGATCAAAGTAACTGAACAAAATATTAAGATCAATAAAAATTCATTACTCATATATTCTTATCCCCCACCACATATTCATTTTACCACATAAAGAAACCGCTCCATTCGGAGCGGTCTCATTAGGCTTAATCACGTTTTCTTATTCTTTACAATCAAGATAACGTTTTCTGAAAATAATGATCGATACTGCTGCAAGCGCCAGGATGCAAATAATCCTAAATCTTGTATTATTCACATCCTCACCAGTAGAAACGACACCATTTCTGGATGTGACATTTGACGTACTTGCTGAAGATGTTACTACAAATTCAGTAGTAGTCTTTGATCCATCCGGATTAGTCGTTACCATAGTGTGTGTTCCAGGTGTGAGCTTGTTAACAAACTCAGGTTTCAAGACAACCTTGCCGCCTTCATCAACCGTGTAGTTGGATTCGGATACCTCACCACCATCGACAATAACTACTAAGCGACCAGGTGCAGGTGTAGGAGTATCAACCGGTGTTACAGGTGTAGGTTCAGGTGTAGGTGTTACCTCGTCAGAATCAACAACAGGTGTTGGAGTCGTAGGTTCCGGTGTAGGCGCCTGAGTTGGAGCCTGTGTTGGAGTATCCGTAGGTGTAGCCTCATACTTGTTGTTGATAGTTATTGAACCTGTGTTCGAACTGTCAGTCAATGTTACGCTATTCTTATCATATGTAGTAGAAAGATCGTAACCAGAAACTGATGCGTCGATCTCAGCAACCTTATATTCACCTGCGCTTGGAACTGCGATAGTCTTGGTCTCACCTGAAGCAATAGTGAATTCGTAAGGTTCAGACTGGAACTTACCACTATCGTTTACATACTGTGATCCGCAAGCAACAGTA
>JAGCGE010000290.1 GCA_017649745.1 Clostridiales bacterium
ATTAAACTTTACATCTAAATTTAATGCTGCTTCTTTTGCTTTTCTTGCCGCATCAGCTTTAGTCTCAAGTTACATATTTTCTTTATCTTTTTCTAGTCTCTTAAGAGCTGCCTCACCAAATTGCTTGCCGGCTTTTTCTGCTTGTTTAGTTTTATCTACTTTTCCAAGTGTCAAATTAACTAAATCTTTATCTGTTTTTGTCACTTTACTAGCCGTTTTACTAACTAAATTTTGAACGTTAGTCTCATTACTTTTATTAATTATTTCGCTCTTTGGTGTATTTTTAAACTCATTAATAACGTTACTGCCAGCTTCAATATTCTCTTTAGAAGATACCGAATTACCTTTAACCGCTTTATAAAGTAAATATCCTACACCGGCTGCAACTAATACACCACCCACTACTTTAAGAGCATTTCTTGACTTACTGTCATTTTCAGCCTGCGCTTTTGAAGCTTCCGCTAAATCTCTATCGATCTTATAATCGTTATCAAGTCTTTTTTCAGCAATCTCACTCGCGTTACGATCTGCTTCACGATCATTTTTGATTCTTTCAAGTTCAACTATATTATCAGCTTCTTTACGATCTTTATAAGCCTTAGTTTGAGCTTCGATTTTCTTAGCTTCAGCATTTGCTACTGCTTTTGCTGTTTTAGCCTGGGCCTTAGCAAGTTTCACAGCATTTCTTGTTTCAGCCTTCATTTCCCTTATTTTGATTTTACTAGCCTCTCTAGCTTGTCCAACCCCATAGTGTACTCTTCCGAGAGGCGTCAAAGAACCATCTTCATACTGGTATTTTCTTTTTCCCCATTTCTGGCCGTCAATACCATGATGGTAAATGTCTTTAGAATGGACTAAAATTTTGTCATCCATTAAGAAGGCCTCCTATCTAACCCATCTATCATGTTTACTTCCCTTTTTCGATAACTGATACTCTTTAACAGGTTTTCCTTTAGCTAAGAGTCTAGCTATATTGTTTTTGGTAGCTTTAGAACCTTCATCAAGAGTAACTGCTAAACCTTCAGTAGCAGATCTACTCATTGCTTTATCCTTTTTAGCTAACCATTCTGGTGAATAAGGTTCGTAATTAGAATCGTAGGTTTTACTTTTCCAGTTACTGTCAGCCTGATAACGAACTTGTTTTCCAGGCCCAAAGACTGTTACCTTTTGGTAACCTAGTTCTTTTAAATAGTCTTGCACTTGTCTATCTATACCAGGAGCATCACCTATAAGAATACTGGCTTTCTGATTAACGTAATCTTTAAGAGCACTCTTTACAGTTTCAGGCAATTGCCTATAATACTTAGATTCAGGGTCCTGAGTTTTAGATGAACCTGATACAAATACACGCGAGGATTTTCGCTTCTTTCCTAAATCTGTGTAAGTTCCATCAGGATTTTGGAATCTGCGAACACCCCACTTTTGGCCCTTGATTCCATAGTGAATGATTACATTACCGTCCATTATTCGAAGGCCTCCTTATTGTTTTTATAAACGACCCAAGCGTCAATCAAAGCTGCTACATTATCGATCTTATCTTCATATCTCATCTTATAAAGTTTTCTGTTACCGTTAGTATCTTCGTTAGCTATACAGTTTCCCATACAGAAACTCATAAGAGACTCATCAAATACAAGCATTCTTTCTCCGGCTAATTTCTTAATTTCGCCAAGAGGAACAGTCTCAGTTCTAGATCCCTGTCTTACTTTTTCAACGCCAAAACTGCCATTCTCTTCACACCATCTTTTTACAAAGTGCTCTGAGTTATAAGGGTCAAAGCCAAAGCAGACTACATTGTATTCTCTTTCGATAATAAACGTATCGAGATCATCGTAAACTTCGTCCATGTCAAGAATTGAACCTTCAAGAACAACTAAACTTCCTTCTTCTATAAACTGATTATATTTTTCTCTAGCAGCAAGATTAAGTTGGCCGTATGTTAAGCTAGAAATATAGCTTCTAACTTTTGTACCAAACATACCTCTACTCAAAGGAAACAAAAAAGTAAAAGCACAGAAGTCGTCACCTTGCGAGAAGTCCGCGCCAAGTGCACAAAGCATTCCTTTGTAACTCTTTGGAGTATGCAGTATTGTCTCATCATAAGTAAAGAAATATGTGTATCCTTCTCTTGGAATGCCAAATCTTTTAGCTAATATATCGTTTTTCGTAGATGGAACATTCTCAGCACGTTCAACGTCAAGCTGATAAGCTTCATATTGTACAGTAAGTCCAAGATTAGGATTAGCCTTTCTCCACATAGCTGGGTCAGCTACTTCATCTATACTATCAAGTCTATAATACCAAATAGATACATGAGGAGCATAATAATCACCTTTAAGAATGCTCATAAGCTCCATTTTGATTGAGTCGCCTATACCATTTCGAATTGTACCTTCGGAACTAATAGCTATAATTAAATAATCATTAAGTTTCGAAGAACCTTGTTCGATAGCACCTACGACATCCTCACGTACATCACAAGAAAGCCACTCGTCAATAGTTGCGATCTTGTATCTAGCGCCCTGCATAGCAGAAGCTCTCATTGGTTTGACTTCAAGTATTGAATTAGTCAGTTTATTCTCGATACCTCGCTTAGTATGCATAAGTTTTTGTCTCTTTGTTCGATCCCCAGTTGTATTTTGAGGACTTCCTTCAGTTAAAAAACTAAATAACACACCACGAGCTCGAGTTATTGCCGTTATCAGAGGGTTCATGATCTCATCAGCTTGCTTCATTGTTGGTGCTGTAGTTACTTGAAAAGTCGTTGAAGGATCAACGGTCAAGAAATAGCCTTGATGTGTTGAACCATACATAGACTTTGCAGCACCTCGAGCAACGATAAGGTATTGTTTACTCGTCAAACGCTTTTTTACGATCTTCTTAACGTAAATGTCTCTTTCCGGAATGTATACATCTCGTTCTACGAAATAATACCAACCGTAAACTTGCTCGCCCCATAGTTTAAAAGAGTCGAGAAGCTTCATATCAGAGCCATCTGTTAATGTAAGTTCGTTTTCACAAAAATCGATCCAACCAGTTACTGCATCTGGATCGTAGAAAACTCCAGGATTTGCTATAAGTCCATCGATACGGTTCATTTCCATTTCAATGGTTTGGCAAACTGGTATGTCGCCCCTCTTAACGGCATCTCTAAATTGCCCATAATAATAAGGGACAGCTGTATTAGATAATGCCATATTTAATCACCTTATACTCTTTCTTTAATATTTACTCATCTTCTTGATCTTCTCAAGCATTTCAGGAGTAATATTACCATAATCGTAGACGCCCTTAGTTTTTCCCTTTCCGGAAATACTATCGAGCATCTTGATCAAAGCATTACGTTTACCGCTATTGTCTATAGACAGAATGAAATCCTGTACAGCTTCATTATTAGCCTTACGTTTGCTCTTTTCTTTCTCTTTATCAACTTTTTCAGTAAGCTTTTCAGCTTTTCTGTTAAGTCTCTCGGCTTCGTTATCGGTAATCTCTCTAGCTTTACTAAGAGCCTCTCTAATGCCATTAACATTATCGAGCATATTCTTACCAATGCTAAGTACATAAGATGCTTCTTTACCAGCAGTTTTAAATCCTTCAAGAATTCTCTTCCCTTTAGTATACTGTTCAGTATTAAAAGCTTCTCTATACTCTTTTTCGAGTTTAGCACGATATGTTAGAGCCTTTAACTCATCATTTGTAAACCTAGATAGATCTTCTCTCTGAATACCCCATCTGTTAGTATTTACATATGTTTTTTCGCCAAGCTGCTTAAGTCTAGCGGTACGATACACACGATCTGTTTTATTCTCGTAGTAGTCATACCGCTTTCTGCCTTCTTCAGTTAGGGTTCCATCATAATTACGATAATTACGAAAACCCCATTTCTGGCCTTTGATTCCACTATGGACTACAACTATTTTGCCCATTTATATGAACCTCCTATCTAACCAGTTTAAGGTATTTGACAGGAACCCAGCTATTAAGATTCTTAAGCAAAGCTTCTTTAACACCTTTGTGTACTCCAACCTTAGATACATACGCAATCGTATTAATGTAAATCTTAGGAACAGCTACACCGGCGTCAGAACCACCATAGACGGCGCCCTTAAGAATTCTAACAGCACTACCCTTCTTAATTCCTTCTTCCTGAGGAACTACAGTCAGGTATCTTGTAGGAACCCAGCTATTGAGCTCTTCAATAAGAGCGCATCTTTCATCTTTAACATTTTGAACTCTAGAAACTCTATACGGTACACCGCAGTACTTATTAGGAACCTTTGTACCCTTAGCACTTCCACCATATACAGCGCCCTGAGCAATTGTTACTACATCTCCCGCCTTAATTACAACAGGCGCTGGTGTAACATCGCTTACATAATTAACCCAAGGAAGCTTACCACATCCAACCCAGTCAGGCTGATACGTAAGATCTACTTCTGCAAGACCGTCAAGCGAAGGAGCACATTCTACGTCTTTACTTCCCTTCTTGCTTACGAGCGCGCAATGGCTATAGTCTTCATTCCACATGAATTCGCCAACTTCAGCCTTAGCAAAGTCAGCCTTCTTCTTTACATCTGTACAACTTTTAGCCATATGCTCAATACTAAAGTCGTAATCAGAATTGTAATTATTAACAGGGCCACCATATCGGTTTCCATAAAAGAGCACGCCCTTAATAGCACCAACACAATCAGCTCCGTACCATTTGCCATTTGTAAACTGCATCAAGTACTGCTTATTGGTCTTGCTAGGATCTGTTTTGTTAGCTTTTTTATACCAGTCTCCTACAGAACCACTTCTATTGGCCTGTTTATTAATAGCATCTTCAGTCAGGAGATAGTCAGCCATAGCTTTAGCGTATTTCTCATGACCAATGTATTCCATTAAGTCTTTAACTAGTTCCAGATTTGTCATCGGCTTTCTTCTCCTTCCAATAATTATTTGTACTAATCTGCAGAAGGGCACCAAGAAGTACGGCCAATGCAGAAATAGTGCCTACAACCTTAGGCATCCAATCCAAACCCCAAATGTCACCGATTGTAGAGAGAAATACTACAATTGCCGGAAGAGCAATCATAGAAATATACTTAAGAATGTTGTACCATTTATTGGAGATTTTCATTGAATCTTTTCCTCCATTCTATTAAGCTTTTGCTCAAGTTGATCAATTCTATACATCATAACAGGTATATTCTTGACCTCTTTGTTCATTTCTTCTAGCTCTTTTCGCATTCCAGTAATCTGCTCATTCATTACTGCAACGCACGCTTGAACATCGTAGACAGTCTTTCTGTGCGTAAGGACACTAGTAATAATGACACCAATAAGTGACAATACTGCCACAATAATAGCTGTATAGTCCATATTTCTACCCCCTTTCTCCAAAAATATGTCTCAATGTTGTGAGCAGTAGCACTCTAAACGCCATTCCGTCTCCTTACGGAGTTCTTTTAGGCTCTCCAATACAAAACCAGCGGAAGGTGCATCCCAACCTATTTTGATTGTATAGAAGATGAGTGTCTTACTCATTGACTGTACATACTTATCTTCTGAAAAGTCATCCCAAGTCTCTTCAGCTCCGGTAATTACAAATGGATCTGTCGGGCCTGCGCCCAAATCGTTGAGATGAGCTAGTCCAGCATTAATAAGTGTAATCAAATCGACATCGAAAACAGGGTAAGTGTCATCAGGCCCCAACATAGTTTTAATGCTATTCAGGATACTCTCGCCCATAGTTTCACCTCTTACTTCTTAGTAATGAACTCAGACTTAATATACCCATTAGTACCATTAAACTCTACAGAAGCCCAGCCTTTTTCAATTTTTGAAACCTTAATCTTCTCATCCTTCTGAAGAACGCGAATTACATTTGCCTTAAGATTAGGCTTTTCTCTGAAGTTGACCAAAGTATTTGTAATGTAAATTCCGATAACTTCCTTAGGCTCTTCCTTAATTTCAACCTTAGGTTCTTCTACTACTTCAACCTTCTTTTCAACTTCCTTTTCTACATTTTTCTTAATGGCCATTTCTATTACCTCCATAAAGTTGTGTCGCCTGGTTGCCGTTCAATCATAACATACTTATTTCGTACATTACTTCCAAAGTGAATCATGTTATGTGTATTCTTAGATACAGTAACCAGATTCAAAGGATTAAACATGGCATCCACATCGCCTGAAATTATTTGTTCCTTAGTTAAAGGATTTATATGATGGATCATTACGACCCCCATAATCGTATAGTAGTCATCTGGCATAGCCAGGTCATGCCCAAGATCTCTAACTATGATCTTGTGTCTCGTTTGTTTCCACTCCTGACTTAAATAGAAGTTCTGATTAATCCATCTGTCAAAGTCAAAAGTGGGATCACCGATCGAACTATTAGTCTTTAAATACTTAACTCTTTCTTCGAATGTAGGTATTGTAATTAATTCGTTATAACTTAGCATATGAGTACCTCAATAAAAATGAGTAGGACTGCCAAAGAACTCATTCGACAGCCCTTTCTTCACTATTCGTACCTCTGTGCCATTCTGCCAAGCTCAGCACGTGACTGTTCATCAGGTGCTTCTTCCATAAGTCTACGAAGCTCGCTCGCCATATCCATTCCACCGCTATAACGACCCATAGAGTCGCGTCTAGCTCCAGAACTTCTACCCATGCGGGCGCCTGAGTATTCGCCACTATACTGTCTATTGCTATAACCTCTAGCATTACTATAACCACCGCCATAGTTGCTATAATTGCTATAGCCGCCGTTACAGCTATATTCCTCGGCGTAAATAATCTTGTCAATGTTCTTGATCGAGTGAGCAAGTTTGTCGATGATCTCGAGACTGTTCGTGTCAAGCTGATCCTTCTTTGCATACTCCTCAAGTTCTTTGCACAGCGTTTCTTTAAGCTCGTAAAGTTTATGCATATTATCTTTCTCCTTTCTATGCAATTCTTGAGAACACCAAATTGGCATTCTGTACTTCGATTACTTGAGTTGGTACAAGCGTCGGGTCATCAACGCCAGATACATACTCAACAGACAACGAGAAGCAACATCCTCTTGGTACTTTGATTATCGCAGTACTAGTAACGTTACCAAATTCCTCTGCCGCTGCCGGAGTAAATATCGCTCTGCTTGTGACCCTAGGTTCACCATTAACCGCAATCGCGACTGCAATAGGAGTAACATCGCCTTCTTCAGGAACAGCAATATTACCATTAAAGGTTACTTGATAGGTAGCAAAACCATTGCAAGGATTATTGACGATTCCACGCAGGATAAAAATTCCAGTTTCATCTTCATGGTAAATATACCCTTTAGTGCATGGAATAGATGCCGTAAATATAATCGGCGCATTCAGAACTACATCTTGAAGCGTGTTAGCAAGATACTCTGCAGCCATAATCGTCTACCTCCTTACGCGCAACCACAGCCGCATCCATTGTAATTGGAGCAGCAATTAGGGTTCTGCACAATGTAAGCAGGACGAGGAACAGGTGCAAGATACTGCTCCAAAGCAGCAGTCTGCAATGCGTTGTCAGCGAGAAGCGCCTGAGTCTGGGATCTCTGTGAAGAAGCAAGCTGTGCCATCTGAAGCTCTCTCTGGAGTTCAGCAATCTTCTCGTTCTTCGAATCAATCTTATCTGCACACATCTGATCAAGAATTCTCTGAGTAGAAGCGGTATTCGATTCGATAACCGTTCTAAGAGCATCAGAAATGGCAGCACGATCAGCACAATTCTCAGTTGCAACAGTGTACTTAAGATCCGAAATGCTTGCACGGTTTTCGCAGCAACAATTCTGAAGTGCTGTCTGAATCGCAAAGTTCTGATTCATGTCTGCAATCTGCCGTGCGTTATCAGCAATCTCAGCCTGTGCAAAACTATTGCAAAGCTGGTTGCTAAGTCCAAAGATGCCGTCACGAATAGAAGTAATGTTCGTATTGAGCATCTGATTCTGGAAGCCGTTGTTGATCTGATCCGACTGGTTAAGCCAAGGATAAAGGCCACCTACGGAACCGCCACCAAAACCTCCATTGTTGTTTCCCCAGTTATTTCCACCCAGAAGGATGAACAACAGCAGGATCCACCAACCATCACCGCCGAATCCATTACCGAATCCGGAGTTACCAAAACCGCCATTAGCGGGCTGAACGAGCATCGTTGTACCCGTTCCATTGCTTTCTGTAAAAGCCATACGTTTTCCTTTCTACCGATAAACTTTGATCGGTCAGGGCAGCAGCATCTAATCGCTGTGCCGTGTTTAAATTATTTTATACTAACGTCCTGTGCACCGAACGCTGGTATCTGGGATTGTAATTGCTGTGCCATTAGCACAGCCTGGTTATACTTTTGGGGATTCTGTTGAGCTAGTTGCATTACCATCTGCTGAGGATTTCCCTGAAAGTTCTGTTTGAATTGCAAGAACTGTTGGTAAAACTGCATAATAGAATTCCCGGGCATATTCTGCATCATCTGTTGGTAAAGGGGGTTAATCATTCATCTACCTCCTTTTTCTTAGTCGACTTTTTGATAGAAAGTCCATCTAAGTCATCTCTAAGATCTTTCAGCTGAGCATAAATATCTTCTAGATCTGATTTGACAATGTAATCAGTAGTTGCTAATACGATAGGCTCTTCGCCTCTTTTCTTGTAATCAAGAATTGTAGTAGTCACCTGACCCATGTTGTCTGCTGATTTGACATAAATTACTTTAGCTTCAGTGTCGCACAAAGCTACTGTTGTGCCTGGTATTACATACCAAGACTTTACAACATTCTCTCCTTGGACTAAAACAAATGTGTTATTTTGATTTGTGGCCTGTTGATAAGGATTAATGTTGTAGTTTCTTGACTGGTAAAGATAAGGGTTTGTATAGTCCATTACTCTTCTTTGTACCAGTAATACTGTGGAATGCATTCGCTGCTA
>JAGCGE010000027.1 GCA_017649745.1 Clostridiales bacterium
AGTTATCGAGAATACGGATTTTGTAATTCCTACTCCTATGACACAGGAAAGACTCGAGGAGATCCTCATGGAATACGGCATGATGGAGCTCGCAGACGATTACAAAATCTAAATTTTTCGGAAAGGAAAGAAAATTATGGCAGGCATTTATCAGTCAATTACAGAACTCGTCGGAAGAACACCTCTTCTTCAGTTGAACGGTTACGACAAAGCACACGGACTCGGAGCAGACATCATCGGTAAGCTCGAGTACTTTAACCCGAATCAGAGCGTTAAGGATCGTATCGCACTCGCGATGATCGAGGACGCAGAGCAAAGCGGCAAGCTCAAGCCGGGCTACACTGTTGTTGAGACAACAAGCGGTAATACAGGTATCGGTCTTGCAGCTATCGCAGCAGCAAAGGGCTATCCGTTCAGAGTATATATCCAGGATCAGGTTTCTGAGGAGAGATTCAAGGTGATCAAGGCTTTTGGCGGTAAGACCATTAAGCTTTCTGAGGAGCCTACCATCGCTAAGACACTTCAGGAGACAAACGGTGACTTTGTCGCAGCTATCAAGTCTTTGAAGGAAAATGTTCTCGATAAGGAAGAGGGTGTTGTATTTGTAGATCAGTGCTCAAACCCTGCAAACCCTAATGTTCATAAGAGAACAACAGGTCCTGAGATCTGGGAAGATACGGACGGTAAGGTTGATATCCTCGTTGCATGCGTAGGTACAGGCGGAACCATCTCCGGAACAGGAGCTTATCTTAAGTCCAAGAATCCTGATATTAAGGTCGTAGGTGTTCAGCCGGGTCCTAACTCACTTCCTTCTGAAGAGAAGCCTGAGCCTGATGAGGAGATCACCGGTGTTCATCCGTTCGACGGAGTTCCGGATAATATCATCCCTGCTACTCTCGACAGAAATATCTATGACGAAGTTATCAGAGTCGAGGCAGTTGAGGCTTATCAGGCAGCAAGAGATGTTGCTAAGCATGACGGTATCCTTATCGGTACATCTTCAGGTGCAGCACTTTTCGCAGCAACTGAGCTTGCTAAAAGACCTGAGAACAAGGGCAAGAAGATCGTAGCTGTATTCCCTGATACAGGTCTTCGTTACCTTTCCACTAATCTTTTTGCAGAATAATCTTAATCAAGAGGTTTAACATAAAATGCCTACTAATCTCAGTAATTCCAACGTAGCTACAAGAGAGAACCGAATCGGTTCCATCACAGGCTACGTAGGAACATTAAAAGATCTCGCTACACAGAGCCAGTGCGGAACGCTCAAGGGCTGTTCCAGATGCTTTTCCCAGTCAAGTACGTGTCTATCCACGTGCGGCCTGGGACAGCTTGCCGGCATAAGAGATGTAGCGATCATACACCACGGTCCTGCAGGTTGTTCCGTTGCAGCATCCGGAGCTTATTATATGTCCAAGGTAATGTCGAAAAAGCGCGGCGTTACAAGTGACACAGTATATGTCGGAACAGACATGAACGAGAATGACACGATCTTCGGTTCTACAAATACCTTGAGAAGTGTCATCCTTGAAGTCAACAAGAGATATTCGCCTAAGGCTATCTTCGTATCTAGTTCCTGTGCAACGGGTATCATCGGTGAGGACATTGACAGTATCGTTGACGAGGTAAGAGACGAGGTCGGCGTACCGATCGTGGCAGTACACTGTGAAGGTTTTAAGTCACGTATCTGGGCAACTGGTTTTGATATTTCAGATCACGCCGTTTTGCAGTCTATCGTTCAGCCGCCTAGAGAAGGCGTTAAGACGAATAAGATCAACTTCAAGAACTTTTTCGAGAGCGCCAGGCCTGAGATAATCGAGATGTTCAAGAACTTCGACTTGGATCCTGTGTTCCTTTACTGTAACTCTACTGTTGAGGAGTTGTCGCACCTTTCTGAGGCTGTGGCTACAACATGTATCTGCGGTACTTTGGGTAACTACTTAGGTAACGTTCTCGAAGAAAAGTACGGAGTTCCTTATATCCGAAGCATCAACCAGTGCGGTATCAAGGGCTTTGAGACTTGGCTCCGTGAGATCGGAAGAGTAACGGGAAGATCCGAGAAGGTCGAGAAATATATCGAAGAGCAGCGTGCTATCTACATTCCTCAGATCGAAGAGGTCAAGAAGGAACTTAAGGGACTTACGGCTGTTCTCGGAATGGGTCCGGGCTATACGTTCGAGGTATCACGTGTACTTGACGAACTCGGCATCAAGGTCGTATGGGCACTTGCTTGGCACTACGACAAGAAATATGAGAACGGTGATGTTCCGCCTTCAATGAAGTACCTCCTCGATAACGACATCGACTTCGAGGCAAGCGTAGCGGATCAGCAGAACTATGAAGTTATGAATATCCTTCATAAGTATCAGCCTGATATGTACCTTTCACGTCATCCGGGTTCAACGGTATGGGCGATCAAGAACGGAACACCTGCTATTTATGTTGCCGACGAGTACATGATCTTCGGTTACAAGCATACTCTTGAATTCGCGAAAACGATCGTTGACGCGATCAAGAACAGAAGCTTCGAGGAAAACCTCGCAAAAAGATCCAAGCTTCCATATACAGACTGGTGGTACAAGCAGGATGTTGATACATTCCTGGAGGAGAGTAAATAATGGCTAAATTACTTGATAAGCAAAGATATAAATGCGCACTGGCTGCCATGCAGACCGTGCAGGCGATCGACAGGGCTCTGCCGATCCTCCACTCGGGTCCGGGCTGCGCACAGAAACTTTCCGATACCAACGGAAGCTCGGGATACTTTTCACCGAACATCTTTCCTTGTACGAGCATCAACGAAAAGGACGTTGTATTCGGAGGCGTTAAGAAACTTAATTCGACTATAGACAATGCTCTTAAAGTCATAGATGCAGATCTATATGTTGTTCTCACGGGATGTATCCCTGAGATCGTAGGTGATGATTCGGGTGAAGTCGTTTCTCGATTCGAAGATGCTGATAAGCCTGTTATCTACGCTCCGACTGCAGGATTTAAGGGCAACAACTACAAGGGCCACGAGCAGGTCGTAGACGCGATCGTTGAGCAGTATCTCAAGAAGTCCGACAAGAAGCAGAAGGGACTTATCAATATCTGGGCGGACGTTCCTTATCAGGATCTTTTCTGGCTCGGAAATCTTAGGGCATTAGAAAAGCTTGTTGCCGAATTGGGATTAACTCCTAACACGATATTCGGTTACAACAGAGGCATCGAGAACATCAACAAGATCCCTGAAGCAGAGTTCAATCTTCTCGTTTCACCTTGGGTGGGCCTCAGTAACGTAAAGAAGATGGAGCGTAAGTTCGGTACACCTTATCTTCATTATCCGACGCTTCCTATCGGCGCCACAGAGACCAGTAAGTTTCTAAGAGAAGTCGGTAAGTTCGCAGGAGTTGATGAAGCAAAGGTTGAAGCGGTGATCAAGGAACACGAGGACTACTATTATTACCTCATCGGAAGATACGCAGACCTCTTCCTCGAGAACCGCGTCATCAACAAACAGTTCACTGTTGTGGCTGACGCACAATATTCACTCGGAATCACCAAGTTCCTGGTAAACGACTTAGGTCTCATCCCCGCAAAGCAGTTCGTCGTTGATGACACTCCGAAGAACTACAGAGATCAGATCACCGAAGAGTTTAAAAAGCTCAACTTCGGTATCGAGGCCGAGGTATCCTTCGAGACAGACGGCTTCAAGATCCATAGTGAGATCAAGGAGCACGACTATCACGGATATCCGCTGGTACTCGGCGGTTACTACGAAAAAGAAGTGACCGAGAGCCTCAAGGGCAACTTCCTGAATATCTCCTGGCCTGTACAGGACAAGGTGGTATTCGACAGATCATATGTCGGTTATGAGGGCGGTATCCGCCTCATCGAGGACATCTATACAGTAGCAGTTTCCCGATTTAACTGATAAAACGTGTGGGAATATACCGAGTGCATTTTTTGTGCTTGGTATATTCTCGTTTATAACCTTTTTCGAAAAGGAGATTAAAAAATGGCATATTACATAGCGATCGGTTCTTCCGACGGCGTCAATACTGACCTTAAGTTCGGTGAAGTCGAAAAGTTCCTGATCTATAAGGTCGAAGGCACGGATTACGAGCTCTACGAAAAGCGCGAAGTAGCAGACGCGGACGGCTGCGCTACTAAGTGCGGCGACAAGAACGGATGCTCCGGCTCAGGGCACGGCTGCGGCGGCGGTGAAGAAGTGGCAGCGAAGGTCACGGCCATAGAGGATTGCCGTGCGGTGGTCTGCAAGAAGATCGGTTTTCAGGCACAAAAGCAGTTCGAGAAAAGAGCAATCTCGGTATTCGATATCGAGACTACGATCACGGACGCGCTCGACAAGATCGCAGGCTACTACAATAAGATAGATAACAATCGATCTTTGAGAACTTAATGAGAGGAGAACGACATGGCTAAAGTAACTTACTCAGGTGTAAGAGAGAGCAAGCCCGGAAGAGTCAATGATCTGGGCTCGACAGGTAAGGAAGTCGAAGAGAATTTCAGAAAAGGATGTCTTAAAAGGGCGGACAGGAGCTTTGCCCAGGGACTTCAGTGCCAGCAGATCAATAGCCTTGCCGCGCTGATGTCTCTTGAAGATGCGGTCTTCATCTCCCACTCGCCTCAAGGCTGTGTGGGATGTGCGATCATGGCTATCGATATGTACCGCGTCGGACAGATCCACAGAGGTGTAAGAAACGTAAAGAATCCGCGACTGATCGTAACAAATCTCGATCAGAAGAGCGTAGTCTTCGGCGGGGAGCCGAAGCTTCGTGAAGCAGTGGAGAAAGCTATAGACAGATACTCACCGAAGCTTATCTTTGTATTTACTTCATGTGCTTCCGGCATCATCGGTGATGACGTGGACGCGATCTGTGACAGCCTTCAGAAGGACTATCCTGATACGCTCCTTGTTCCGATACACTGTGAAGGATTTAAATCCAAGATCTGTGCATCGGGTTTTGACGCAGCGTTTATCTCCATCAACAAATATATTCTCAAGCATCAGAAGATAGAAAAAGAGGAAGGTCTCATAAATCTCTTCGCTCCGACTACCGTAAGTTATGCGGACCAGAAAGAGATGGAGAGGATGCTCAAACTTCTCGGAGCTAAGGTTAACTATATCCCGTTCTACAGTTCTCTTGAGAAGATCCGTAAGATCCCTGCAGCGCAGGCCTCTACATCCATCTGTAAGGTCTTCGCGGACGAGTTCATGAAGACTTTGGAAGAGGACTACGATATTCCGTATTCTCACACTGTCATGCCTATCGGTATCCGTAATACAGACAAGTGGTACAGAGGAATCGCGAAGGTCATTGGCAAGGAAAAAGAAGTCGAGGAGATCATCGCCCGCGAGCATGAGAGGATCGAGCCGCTGGTAAAAAAGATCCGCGACAGGCTTCAGGGAAAGAGAGTATTCATCTGCGGCGGTACAGGACGTTCCTTTGCAGCAGCTGCTCTTATCGATGACTTCGGAATGGAACTTATCGGTCTTGAGACCCCGACTTATGATGACGATGCACAGATCGATATCGAATACCTTAACGGCATTCACAAAGACTTCGTGATCGACATCGCGAACATGCAGCCGTTCGAACAGGTAAATCTCGTCAACCGTCTTAAGCCGGATGCTTTTATCGGTGTTCCGGAGTGGGCCGCTAAACTTGGCGTTCCGACAACTCACGTTCTCGACGGCAAGCGTCCGACCATGGGTTACGACGGACTTCTGTTCCTCGGAAACAAGATCGCGGACCAGCTGGAGAACCCGGGCTTCAATAAAAAACTCGCTGCTCATTCGAAGCTCCCGTATAAGGATTCCTGGTATGAGCAAAACCCGTTTAAGTATATAACCGAGGGAGGAAACTAAAGTGTCTAATGTAATGGAAAACCCAAAGGGCGGCTGCGTATTGGCAGGTATTAATTCAGTCCTCGGCGCCATCGACCGAGTATGCCCGATCTACCATTCGGGTCCCGGCTGCTGCATGCAGACCTCTGCATCCGATCAGGGTCAGTCGGGTCACAAGAGTTCATGCTTTGTAAGTTCAGTTTCTATCCCTTCTTCTAACATGCTCGAAAAAGAAGTCGTGTTCGGCGGAACCAATAAGCTCAGAACGACGATCCAGGGAGCAGTCGATATCATAGATGCGGATGCATATTTTGTCCTTACCGGATGTACGGCCGGAATCATCGGCGACGATATCGTAAGCGTGACCAACGAGTTCTCGGAAAAAGGCATTCCTGTCTATCCGATCGAGACTCCGGGCTTTGCAGGTGACAGCAACTTAGGCTATGAGACAGTCTGGAACACCTTCATCGATCAGGTCATCGAAACCGATGTTCCGAAGGACGACAAGCTCGTTAATATATTCGGCATCATCCCTTATCACGATCCGTTCTGGAGCGGTGCTCTCGAAGAGATCGACCGCATCTTAAGTCAGCTGGGACTTAAGGTGAATACGTTCTTTACCAAAGGTCAGGGCATCGACACGATAAGGAAATGTTCCGGTGCTGCACTTAATATCGTTATCAGCCCGTGGCTCTTCACAGGTCCTGCCAAAAAGTTCGAGAAGAAATTCGGTGTCCCGTTTATCCGTATTCCGGGAATGTTCGTAGGTGCGACCGACACGACGAGATTTGTCAGGGACGTTGCATCAGCACTGGACCTGGATAACGATCTCGTGGAGAAGGTGATCGCCCGTGAAGAAAAGTATGTCTATAACTATCTGGAGCAGGCTATCGGTGTCTTAAGCTGGAAGAGATTTGCTGTAGTATCAGACGCGAATAATGCAATAGGTTTCACAAGATATCTGGCCAACGATTACAGCTTCACGCCTGTACTCGTTATCATCTCCGAGCCGATCTTCAGGCAGGAAGATAAGGATCGGATCATAAAGGAGATCCAAGACCTTGAATATGCAAGACCGCCTAAGGTCCTGTTTCTTACCGATCAGTACGAGATCAACAAAGCCATCCGCGAGGAAGAGCAGGAGATCACGCTTCTTATCGGAAGCAGTAATGACAGAGAGATCGCCCTTGAGAAAGACATCCAGTTTATCCTGGGTTCGTTCCCGATGAGCGAGAGACTGATCTTCAACCGCACCTACACGGGATACCGCGGAAGCCTCACGTTTACCGAGGATATCTATGACAACAACTGATTACATCGTAAGGCACGCTTTCCCGTGTGATGATCATGAGATCGCCGGACTAGAGAAAATCTGTTTCCCCGAGGCCGAAGCTGCTTCGGAGGAAACCATTTCCGAGCGTGTTCATGCATACCCGGATAATTTCACTCTGGTCGAATATAACGGCGAGATCATAGGCGTGGTCGACGGTCCTGTCACGCGTGAAAAAGATCTCACTGACGAGATGTATTCCGATACGTCATTTCATCACGATGACGGAACCTGGCAGATGATCTTCGGTGTCGAGACCCATCCTCATCATCGTCGAAAAGGCGTCGCAGAGCTCGCCCTTCATTCGTTTCTCGAATATGCCCGATCTATAGGCTGCAAGGGTGCCGTTCTCACCTGCAAGGAAGAACTCGTCCACTACTACGCCAAGTTCGGATTCATTAACGAAGGCATATCCTCGTCGACCCACGGCGGCGCAACCTGGTATCAGATGCGACTGATCTTTTAATCCTTCCGTATCCTTTCTGATATAATGTTTTCGGAAAGGGAGGAAATGATAATGAGAGCAAAAAGTATTCTTAGGATAATCGTGTATGTACTCATGATCCTCGTAGGACTTTACGCGATCGGGTTAAGCCTGTACAGGATGAATTTCGTTAATACCAAGCCATTGGTTCCGATACGTCAGTCCCAGGAAGGCGACCATGTTAAGGTAGAAGCCGTTCGACTGGTGGAAGTTATCGATAAGAAAGTAACAACAACGGGAATTGGTATTAAACGTCACACCCATACTACATATTATAGTCTCGTGGAAATAAAAGATGTTGAGGGCGGATGCATGATCTATGAGACCACCATGGATCCGTATGATCAGAAATTTCCGAAAGAGATAGAAGGTGTCACTTATAAGCCTTCGGATGATATTGAGCAGAAGGCTTCCCAGGCTTT
The DNA here is from genome assembly GCA_017649745.1 of Clostridiales bacterium. The sequence goes on from JAGCGE010000027.1 coordinate 8,091, forward strand.
GAACTCACATCCTGAAATGTCGCTTTACAGGTTCGAAATAAGGAACTACAAATATTCATCAAGAATGACGATCGTCGGTATTGTCTGTGTTGTCGTATTTGCGGCTTTTCTTGTTTTGGAGATTATAAGTGCAAGAAAAAAACGCGGGTACAATTATTGAATGGACATTATTGATAATCACGCAGACCATCCTCTTATTTGAGGGTGGTCTGTTGTCTTTTTGTGTGTAGTATAATGAGAAAAAAGAAAAGAGGAAGATAATATGCCTACAGTCGATCTCGGAAAAACAAATTGGAGCCAGTCAGTTGCAGGAGTCTGCATCAGGGACGGCAAAGTTCTTCTTGCACGTCATACTTACGGAGCAGGAAAAGGAATGCTCATCATCCCGGGCGGATATGTTGATTTCGGTGAGACACCGGAAGAGACACTCGTGAGGGAATATAAAGAAGAGACCGGCATAACCGTTAAAGCGGGAAAACTTATAGGCATGAGATTCAGCGCAAAGGATTGGTATGCTGTTTTCGAGGCGGAGTATGTTGAAGGAGAAGCAAGGTCCGACAATGATGAAAACAGCGAAGTCATCTGGATGGATGCGGATGAGGCGCTAAAAGATGAGACGGTTCCTGATCTTACTAAGAAGATGATCAGATGTGCCGTAGCGGGGGACGGATTCAAGCTGATCCCGTACGAGTCGAAAGCGCAGGGAAGGAATCTCTATACAACAGAACAGATCGGATGAGTTGGGTTTAAGAAGTTCGGAGGGTTTGTATGACTCTTGTAAAAAGCCATGTGTGTGCCAGCTGCGGCGGTCAGCTCAAAGTTCACGAGGACCGTCAGCTCTATGAGTGCTCTTTTTGCGGAGCGACATATAACTATGAATTCTTCCAGCTTCGGGATCTTCAGGAACTGGCCGACAGGTCGCTGAAGGCGATGGAGTTTCCGTCAGCACTTAAGAAGTTTAAGTTTATCCTAACGAAAGACCCGCATAACTTTGAAGGACTTCGAGGTCAGGTTTTGTGTGCCGCGAAAGTAAGGTCTTTTGACTCTTTTGCTAATCTTACGACTTCATATAAGGGCGATCTGGAAAGTGTTGAGAAAGAGATTGTTTTCGCGAAGGAAAATGCACTTGAAGAAGATAAGAAGTTCTTTGAAAGATTCAGCGAGATGGTGAAGCTCGCGGATGAGTATAAGGAGATCACGGCCAAGGTCAAGGAATACGAGCGGGCGCTGAAACAGGAGGATGACAAAGTCAAAGAGATGGAGGCATATTCTCTGTTTGTCAGCAACGCCCCGGCAACCATCATAATGATCGCGATGGGAGTAGGTTCGTTGATCTTCAGACAAGTCTTGGGATTCGCTTTCTGGGTTGTCCTCTTAGTTTTTATTGTCCTGGGATTCGGAATATATATGATCGTGGCAACAAAGAGCAGGAAAATGCAGCTCGCTCATCACAGGCAGATGAGGTCGGAGAATAAATCCAAGTGTGACGAGTATACTGCGAAAGCGAAAGAGTACAGGGAGAACATAGCTTCCATCTATAACGAACTTAAGGCCATGAAACCTAATGAACCGGAACAGGAGACGAAGGACGTCAAGGTATCTTCCGAGAAAATGCGTAAGGGTGCGTGCCCTAACTGCGGAGGCGAACTCATTATCAACCTCGACCGTAATGTATATGAGTGCCTGTTCTGCGGAATGACTTTGGACTATGAATACGTGCGTGATGAGAATGTCTATACGTCTGCAATAAAGGCGATGAAGAACGATCAGTTCGCTGAGGCGGACGATCTGTTTGAGCGAATGCTTAAGACTGCGCCTTCTGATCCTAATGCGCTGCTCGGAAGGATCATGTGCGCAGGTAAGTTAAATAATGTGGGAACGTTCAGAAGCCTATGTAATGAGACGATCCTTCTGAATGTCATGAAGACCAGGACGCAGGAAGCGATCGATGCGACTGAAGGAGAAGATAAAGAGTACTTCGGTAAGATCGCCGAGATTCTGGAGAACTACGAGAAGTACCGTGCGGAGGCAAGCAGGGAAAACTCCATTGATGCAAAGATCAACAGGGTGAGAAAGGAACAGGAAACTTTCGAGATGTTTAAAACTACGGATGACAATCGGGCCTATTACTATGATACCAATGGCGAACTCAAGGATTTCGATATGAACGAATGGTATATTTTGGATTCCGACGGAGGCCAGACTGACAGGGAGCGCATGGAGCGTGCGATGGGCAGAAGGGAGACGGCCAAGCTCCTGAATAACAAGATGGATGAGGTGCGTCACCAGAAAGAGAAGCACTCGAAGGCTGCTTCGGTGTTCCGTAAGAGGATAGAGGAACTGTACGATGAGATGAGGCAGATCAGACCTCATCCGCTGGCGGAACTGGTGACGACTGACAATAAGTAAGATAAAAAAAGCATCCGCGAAAACGGATGCTTTTAACATGTCTGTATATCATGCGAGTAGCCGGATCACTCTCCGTGTACTGAGCAGTGGTCGCACGAAGTTCCGTCAGGGAAGATGGACTTGTCGTACTCGATGCCGTTCTTGTCGTAGTAATCCTTGATGGCGGACTTGATCGCTTCCTCGGCAAGAACTGAGCAGTGGATCTTGTGAGCCGGAAGTCCGTCAAGAGCCTCTGTTACTGCCTTGTTTGTAAGTGTCAGAGCCTCGGACAAAGGCTTGCCCATGATAAGCTCGGTAGCCATTGAACTTGAAGCGATGGCGCTGCCGCAGCCGAATGTCTCGAACTTAACGTCTGTGATGATGTCGTTCTCGATCTTAAGGTAGATCTTCATGATGTCGCCGCAGACCGGGTTTCCGACTTCGCCTATGCCGTCAGCGTTCTCGATGGTGCCGACGTTTCTCGGATTTCTGAAATGATCCATTACTTTTTCACTATATAAAGCCATAATTATTCTCCTTTTACTCTTCGAAAACGTGCGGGCGCTTACCCTCTGTGAGGTCTCTCCAGAACGGGGACATGTTACGCAGGTAAGTTACTACTTCAGTTACGGACTTGATGAGATAATCAACATCTTCCTCAGTTGCATCCTCGCCGAGTGACAGTCTTAATGATCCGTGAGCGACTTCGTGCGGACGGCCGATAGCCAGGAGCACGTGGCTCGGGTCGAGGGAACCTGATGTGCAGGCAGAACCTGAAGAAGCGGATACGCCCTTATCATCGAGAAGCAGAAGAAGTGATTCGCCTTCGATCCCTTCAAAGCAGAAGTTGACGTTACTCGGGAGCCTGTTTTCAGCATCGCCGTTGAGCTCTGAATAAGGGATCTTGTTAAGTCCTTCGATGAGCTTATTACGGAGCGGAATAAGGTGAGCTGCTGTCTTATCGATATTCTCGACAGCTTCCTTAAGCGCAGCGGCCATTCCTTTTATAGCAGGAACGTTCTCAGTACCTGCACGCTTGCCGCGCTCCTGTGCGCCGCCTTCGATGATGTTGCTTAAGATGATACCTCTTTTAGCGTACAGAACGCCGACGCCCTTAGGTCCGTGGAACTTGTGGCCTGAGATGGAGAGCATATCGATATTCTGGTCAACTACGTCGATATGAAGGTGACCTGCTGCCTGAACTGCGTCAGTATGGAACAAAACGCCCTTCTCGCGGCAGATGGCGCCGATCTCTTTTATCGGCTGAACTGTTCCGATCTCGTTATTGGCGTACATGATCGTTACGAGTGCCGTCTCATCCTTGATGGCATTCCTTACTGTCTCAGGATCGACAATGCCTTTGCTGCCGACGTCGAGAAGCGTGATCTCGTAGCCTTCTTTCTCGAGTTTATTTAATGTATGAAGTACGGCGTGATGCTCGAACTTGGTGGAGATGATGTGCTTCTTGCCCTTCTTCGCACCGAGGACCGCAGCCGTTCTGATTGCCTGGTTATCAGCCTCGCTGCCGCCTGAAGTAAAATATATCTCCTTAACTGATGCATTGATCTGATCAGCCACGATCTGACGTGATTCCTCCAGAACTTCCTTTGCCTTCTGGCCGATGGAATAAAGGCTCGACGGGTTGCCGAAGAATTCGGTCATGCACGGGAGCATCGCGTCGAGGGCGGTCTGGCTCATTTTTGTGGTCGCAGCATTGTCTGCGTAAATGTATCTGATGTTATCTGCCATTGGTGTTTCCTCTTAAATCTATTTACCCACAGGTTAAGTAGGTAAATAGATACTATCATCACTATTGGTTTCGGTCAATAGTTTTTTCGAAAATGCATGATAGACATCCCAAAGTGCAACTTGTGCGATTTCACCGACACCGCTCGAAAAAGTCTGGTAAGGTAAGCCCATCAAACAAAACCAAGGAGAAAACGAGAAATGAAAAAGGCAAAGATATTTGGAATCATAGCAGCAGTATTGGTAATCGGAGCAGTCGTCGGAACAGTACTCATGGGTAAGTACGTAGCTGACAGGATCCTCAATCAAAACGAAGGTAAAGACACCAAATCCAACAGCATCAAGCAGCTGGACGCATGGGGTTATGACATCGACAATTTCATGAATGAACACGAAGGCTACGACATAAGCGTGGAGGCAAAGGACGGCAACAAGGTGCCGGCGACTGTTTTCGAGAATAACAGTGATAAATGGGTGATACTGGTCCACGGCGCAGGCGGCGACCGCGTGAGCACATATCCGCTGGCAGAGCAGTACCTCGACAGAGACTACTCGGTCATCGCCCTCGACCAAAGAGGCTCGGGCGACAACCCGGACCAGTGGGTCACATTCGGCATCAACGAGAAGATGGACGTGGCAGCGATGGTAGAATATGCTAAGACAGATCTTAACGCATCGGAGGTCATCGTTCACGGCCAGTCCATGGGCGCACAGACGACGGCTCTTTATGCGAGTAGCGTCAAGGCAGGCGCCGTTGATGCGGCTGACGCGGTCATCTGTGATTCTCCGGTCCCGGGCATGGAACTTCAGTTAAGGCTCGTTTTCGGCGACGGATTCGAGGGCGCGCATTCGTTTAGCACGAACTTCTTCATCGCCACCAGCGGTAAGTACATGGACAAGGTCTACGACATTGATATGGATGACGGCGACACCATCAAGATGGTTGCAACTGACGAGATCCCGACCATGATCATCGTATCCGAGAAAGACGAAGTGTGCCTGCCAGAGTTGGTGGAGCAGGTTTATGATAATATAGGTACTGACAAAAAGGAGATCGTATATGTCAACAGCGCTCACATCGAGGGCATCATCGATGATCCGGACGGTTACATGGAGTCCGTTGAAGGTTTCCTTAATACATATGGTTTGTGATGGTTTGTTATGAAACTTAATCTGAATGAAGACAAGAACTTAAGGGAGGAGCATGTTGACATCTACTATGCCAACATGCGTCCCGTTATAAAACAGCTGATCGACACGGTCAATTCCGAGCGCCCGACTCTCGCGGGCCGCCCTGCCGACGAGGACATGGATGACGGCGAGGCCGTAATGATCGACCCGAAAGAAGTTTATTATCTCGATCATATCGATCGAAAACTATTCGCATACACCAGGACCGGGTGCTATCGCCTGATGACGACCTTGGCCGCCTGCGAAGAGCAGCTCTGGAATTACGGATTCGTCCGCGTGTCCAAATCCAATCTGGTCAATATCTATAAGATCCGTCAGCTGAAGCCCGACCTCAACATGAAGGTCTACGCCTCTTTCGATAACGGTGAACGCATCTGCATCAACCGCAGCTACAAAAAGACATTCAACGATTATCTCCAGAGAATGAGGAGGATATCATAATGAGAGACATAAAAGAAATCCTGATCGAGCTTTGCTGCTCATACACGATCATTTCCGTCGGAGGCTCGATCTTCAACCTCATCTTCGGAGGTCAGACCAACAACGTCAACGTCATCGTGATGTTCGTTTTCTGCACCATCGCAGTCTTCGTCCTGTCGCTCCATAAGCTTTTGACCCGCTTCAGCCCATTGTTCATGATCGTCGTTCAGTATCTGGCGGCCTTGGGCCTTTGCACGCTCATCGTATTCTTCTTAAGCCGCATCTCCGATGTCTCAAAGCGCGGCTGGATCGAATATCTGGTATCTTTCACCATCCCGTATATCATCGGCGCCGGCCTATACTACTACCGCGTTTTCGCTGACACCAAAAAGCAGGATGCCCTCATCAAGGAGATCCAGCAGGCAGAAATCTCTGAATAATATGGGTTTTATTTTTCACGGAAATCATTTATTATCCTAATTGGGAATGATGAATTGAGAAAAGAAAAC
>JAGCGE010000291.1 GCA_017649745.1 Clostridiales bacterium
CAGCGTCTGTTGCATCTGTGCTATCAGGAGCCTGTGTGCCAGCTGTTGTAGCTGCTGTTGTTGCTGATGTTGTCTCTGTTGTATCGGAACAAGCAGCGACTACACCAAGAACCATTGCCATGGACAATCCCAAAGCAACAATCTTTTTCATCTTCATTGTTTTTGCCTCCTCATAAAATTTAAGGTTTTATTGTTTGCCCACTTAGGACCAAAATTCACTTACGTTGTTTGCCGCAACGTGATCCGTCTGCCTGAAGACTAACCGTCATCAAAACACGGATTCTTACGTTGTGAGTTTACAACAAACATATCCAACTTGCAACATTTTTTTGTGCGATTAGTATGCCGCGAAAAGTTTCGATTTGTTTAAATCGTACAAAATTTACAAAAATGACATGTTTTGTCGCAATTTTTGCCTTGATTTCTGCGAATCGTTTTGTGCACTCTCAATAAATGCAAAAATCTTCAATCATTGACCAAAATTCTGGAAATTATCTATTATTGAAACAGCGTTCTCATTTTCGCTGTTGCTAAGAGCAAGGAATCCGGTATCTGTTTCGATACCACTTGTGACCACCAAAACAAAGCTACCGTTTATTGCGTCAGGTGTACATTTTTTGATCTCAGGTTCACTCATGATGATCTCACCTGTCTCTTCGTCTCTTGCCAGGAGCATCCTGTCTAAAGTATTCATTGAATCGAGATTATTGGCGAATTCTTTCCAATCAACGTTTTCGAGATCACGTACAGGAGATCTGTGACTAAATTCAAGAGTACCTGTTCTCTCCATCTTCTTAAAAAGATAAGAATCAGGATCTATTTCATATATCTCTATGGAAACGACGATTCGTGCCGATTCATCAAATCTCTCTGTATATGCTTGAAAACACGTATAGTTGATTATGTCGTATTCTTCAGAGACCTCACAGTCACATATTGCCTGGAGCTCATCGATATAGTACCAGCACTCGCCTTTTACCCCGCCGAGCTTCTCTGTCTCGTTGTACCATTCCTGTACAGACTCACAACTGTCCATATACGCGATCAGGTTCTCAAATGTTCTCGGTACCGGCGGCTTGGTTTCTTCTGTTGTCGTTGTCGCAACAGTGCTCTTGGTCGTTGTTTTGGACGTAGCAGTAACAACCGTTTCCTCTTTATTGCATGAGCAAACGGCGAACATACAAGATGTCGCTACGATTAAAGCAAATATCCTAGATTTCATACCACACTTCTCCATAAGAAACAAAGATATTTTACACGTGAACCAAAATCAATGCAAACTAATAAGGGCAACCCCTCTTTTGGGATCGCCCTTATCTATTAAAATATTATAATCTTTAACCTTCTGAATTACCGCCGCCGCCGAAAGCCATAAATACGTCGACTATAGCCTGCGCTCTGTCATTATCTGCGGAGAATGTCTCGAGAATTCCGTCTTCGGTTTCAAGTCCGCTGTGAACAACTATAACGAATCTGCCGTTAAGACCATGTATTCCGAAGCTGACATTCATCTTATCTTCCATCATGATAGCTTCACCCGTGGAATCGTCATACATGTAGAGCATTCTCTCTGCCGTAGTCATGTCATGATATGTCGCAAGATATGTTTCCTTATCGAAATCGTCGTAGTCTCTCTTAGGAACTCCCATCTCAAATTCGAGTTGACCGCTCTGTTGCATGTAATTGTAGAGTACAGACTGCGAATCCATCTCATAGATCTCGAAATATGTTACTTCGTTGTTGATCTGATCAGCTGACTTGTAGTAGATCTTAAAAGTCGTGTAATTGATGATAGAAGGTTCGCTTGCTATCTCGGCATCACAGATCTTCTGAAGTTCAGGGATCTTATACCAGCACTCGCCCTTTATGTTATCTAATCCTTCCGTGTCCTTGTACCACTGCTGAACGACATCACTGTTCTGCATGTAATCAACAAGTTCCTCGAAAGTATATTCATCACCCGCACCTTCGTTGTTTCCGATCGAATAACTGGAAGATGTACCGTCCGTATTCGCTTGGCCTGAAGCCGATGTTACCTGAGAACCGTTTGCATCAGTTACTGCAACAGTCTCGCTTGTAGAGTGATAGTCGCATCCTGCTATCACAAATGCAGTCAAAGCGACCGCAGCTAAGATCTTTTTCTTCATAATTCTCCTTAGAGACAGCCATATACGGATAATCCGTATCTGGTAAGGTACGGGATTACATCCTCTGTAGAGATGTGCTCCTTATAAAAGCTGTCATCTGATATCATCCAGATTATAAGCTCGTCATCGGAATCCGGAACGAGCATGATACAATCATAGTCTTCAGGAGCCGACTCGTCAAATTTAGCCATGCATGCCTCTTCGAGAGAAGTTACATCAGAGCTTACATCATGGATGTCGATCCTTGCACCTGTGTACATATCGAACATCTCGAATTCCATTTTTGTAGTGACCTCTTCACCCTTCTGAGCTGTATAAGTCATCTTGATCGCAATGATCCTGTCGTTAGCCTTATATTCGTAACTTACGTTGACGCTGGCTTTGTCTAATACCTCACGAGTGAGATCGAACTCAGCCTGAGTCTCATCACAGTATCTTGCATAAAAGCCTGCTGCTTCCTTATAAAAACCATTAAGGATAAGGTTGACTGAATTAGCAGGAACCTCATTGTTCTCCATTGTTACAAGGAGTCTTTCACCTTCGAAAGTAGCGAACGGGTCATCCTCTGAGCCATAACTTTCTGCGAACTCTTCCTTAGCTACTGTAAATCCTTCGATGATATCCTCATCTGTAAGTGTCGAAAAATCAACTCTAGATACAGGTTCCGGTGTAGGAGTTGCCGTAGGTGTCGGCTTTGGGGTCGGAGTTGGAGTCGGAGTAGGAGTCAGTTTTTCCTCAGGATCAACTGTTGTCTCAGCAACAGTCTCCTCAATAGGGCCTTCGCTAGTCTCAGTTGTTTCCTCAGGCACTGTTGTCTCCTCGACGTATTCAGTTACTTCGGTAGTATTACCGGTAACGATATTCTTGAGTTTATTTGTATCTCTCTTAAGTCCTTCTTCATCTGCAGCACATGATGCAAGTGCTACTGCTGAAATAACGAATAATGTGATGATCCTTCTATTTTTACGTAAACTCATAATAAGGCCCCCTTCTATTATTTCGAACGCAAAAAAGCGGAAAGTATTCATTGTGATTATACTTTCCGCTTGTTTATCTTATATTTCAGAATCAAGACATTTGTATGGCAACATCTTCGATCTCGTCTTCTTCGGTGATCTTCTCGATCTTATCGAACTTTCCGCCCGGTTTTCGAAGCCTTAATATCATGATGATTATACCTACTAAGAAAAGGAATATTCCAATGAGCATTCCGATCTCCATGAGGAACAATCTCTGTGTTGCGAGGATCGCTGCCTTCTCCCAGTATGGGAACTCGAATGCCGAGGTCTTGCTCTGGAATTCACCTATCGGCATATTAAAGTCATAGACGTTGTCTACCCTGAACCTTCCCGTATTACTTACGATCCTGAACTGCGGATCGGAGATATTATAAGAAGGAAGTGCGTTGAGCACGTCGTTTTTAGCTACGCCCTTTACGATCTCAGGAAGGAATGCCTCATAGCAGGTGATCGCCAAAGGAGTTGCTATCGCAGAATTTGGAAGACCTTCCTCACCTTCGCCCGCACCTGCGTTCTCGCCTAAGAAGTAACCCTTCGAGTTGAGCGAATCGATCTTGCTGAAATAGCAGAAGATCCTCTCCTTAGATGCACCTGTGATCTGATCGATCGAATTTTTCTTTTCTCTTACAACACCGATGATGGTGAAGTCTTCACCCCAGAGTTCGATCCTGAGGCCTGTTACGTCATATGACTTAAAGAGCTTCCATGAAAGCTCGTCATTTATAACGATCTGGTTCTCATCAACAGGTTCTACAGGAAGGAATCCTCCTGATACATATTCGAAAGGATGGAATGCTGCGAAGTTTCCGCCTACGGCTACTATCTCTGCATCGATATCCATATTCGCTGTCCTGGTGACACCGTTGATCTCAGCTACCTTTGTATAGCATCCCTGAGCTCTGAAAGTTGTCGAATAGCAATCTTCCCATCCGGAAGGCTTAAACTTCGAATTCTTTTTTCGAGCAACAGTCTTGCCTGAATCGACAGTACTCTGAAGCTGAGTTCTCATCGCTACAAGACTATCTTCTTCCAATGTCAGAGACTCACTTTGTCCAAGAGAAACCGGAGGAGCATAGACATCTTTCTTGTTTCCCTTCGCGAAAACACTCATCTGCCTGTAGCTTATCTTACCGTCGTTCTGCCAGACCTTGCCCATGTTCTGGTCTCTTCTGTCATTTAACGTGTTGAATATCATGATACCCATGGTGATCATGAGTGCAACGGATACCAGAAGGACCCAGAAGTGAGCTGTTAGGACAACGCTCTTAAAGGTATTACTGAATGACTTTCTGATGTCACGGAAGTAATCCTTGATCCAGCTTAAAATTCCCATCTGTTACTCCTTTTTGCTGTAGTCCTGAAGTCTTACACGGTCTCCGTCCTTCAAAGGCTCTTCACTTCTCGTGACGTACTGATAATCTCTCTTGAGACCTTCACCCTTGATAGCAGTTCTAGCTCCGTCAGTCTTATCGATCTCAACGTCGATCTTCTTTACTGTGTACTTCTTACCAAGAGGAGTATTCTTCTCAACGAGTGCATATACAAAGCTTCCTGAATTATCAGTGATAACGGCGCTGCTTGGAACGATGTTCTCATAGTTCTGGTTAGACTTTGAAGCTACGACCGTGATCTCTTCACCCGGATAGAGGGAATCACCTTCAACGCTGCACTTAACTATTCTTGTATTTCTAGGATCGTTCTTATCA
>JAGCGE010000292.1 GCA_017649745.1 Clostridiales bacterium
AATAATTAGGGCTTTGATATAATGATCCCTAAAGAACTCGTTTTAGAGGGTGAAAATAAGATTACATTTGATTCGGATATATGTGATGCTTCTATCAATAATCCTGATGACGACAGACAGTTGGGATTTGCGATAATCAACGTCGTATTCGATTCGGAAAGATAAGAGGAGATAATATGATAAACGCTATACTTACTATTGATGACATGCCACAGAACAATACAAAAGCTATCATCGACTACCTTTGCTCGATGGGCATAAAGTGTGTGTTCTTTACGATAGGAGAGCTTCTTGAGAAGAACCCCGAGCCGGCGCTTTATGCGATCTCCAAGGGTTTCGTGATCGGTAATCATACTTATACTCACGCTAAGCTTAATGAGATCTCATATGAGGAAGGTATAGAAGAGATCGAAAAGACTGAGAAGCTTCTTAATGATCTTTACGAGAAGGCTGGCGTTGAAAGACCTGTTAAGCTCTTCCGTTTCCCTTATCTTGCAACTGATGAGAAGTATTTCGACTATCTTGAGAAGAACGGTTTTAAGAAGATCGATGATACTAATGTTAAAAACGAATGGTATATCCAGAGCGGTTGGAAAGAAGGCAAGCATGTAAGCTGCAGTTTCGACTGTCAGGAATACATGTTAAGACCAGGTAACGACTTTACTTTCCAGAAGGTTCTCGATCTTATCGATTACGGATTCGGAACTGATGATCGCGATCAGGATCATATCATCCTTACTCATTCTCATGATGAGACAGAGGAAGCAGAAGGTGAGTATGTAAGAAAGATCGTAGAACGCATCTTAAGCCACGGCGCTAAGTTCATCGAGCCGAAGTTTATCTGATCACTTACCTTCGCGTCTGAACTTTCCGGGAGTCTTTCCCACATATTTACTGAATTGTCTTAAGAAATGCTCAGTGCTCTTATATCCACAGGATTCCGCTATCTCAGCGACGGATCTTGAGGTATATAGGAGCCTGTCTTTTGCAAGTTTTATCCTGGTCTCTATAACATCATCTATACAGCTTATTCCGAATGTTTCCTTATAGAGGATCTGCGTCCTTGTCTTTCCGAGCTTAAGCCTTGACGAGAACTCTGATACGGTCCAGTTAAGTTCCGGATGAAGCTGCATCTCTCTTCGTATAGCAAGAAGCTCAGGATGATATGGTGATCTTATGTTGTCTTCAAGTCCCTGTCCCATCTTATTGAAAAGGATCTTGAAAAGATTAAGCATGTCAGGATCGTCAGTGTTATTACTATTGTTGCTTTCCCATGTGATGAGCTTGATAATGTCATGTACAAAATCAGGGTCCATCGGTTGGAACGGAATGTCCTTTATAGGGAAGTCCGATATGAAATCCTCATCAGTATTGAATCTTATCCAGTCGTTAGTGTATGGCTGTCCCGGAAGCGAAGTATAGTATTTACGATGTCCCGGAGTGAACATTATTACAGAACGGGCAGGGTATTCCTGAAGTGTTCCGTCTACAAAAAACAACGCCGGAGTGTGCGTAAATAGGAGCTGATAGCTTTCGAAACCAGATCTTCCTTTATCGGTATCATAGTTGAGTCCGTGCTCGTGTGTGTAGCTGTATCCTGCGTATAAAACGTCAATCATCAGGAATATTCTCCTTTCCTCGATAGTGATATTAGACAATTAAAAACGATTCATTAAATCAATAATACGACAATGTGTCTAAAAATAGAAGTAGTGAACGATATATCAATTTCTGCGTTTGATAGTTCATTGTTGGTATGAATATTCGATGATATGTTGTAGTTACCAGATGAATGAGGGGGAGGACATAAAGATGAGCATGGTCAAAGACATGACTAAGGGTAATACAACTAAGCTCTTGATAGGCTTTTCGATTCCTATGCTTATAGGAAATATATTCCAACAGTTATATAACATCGTTGACTCTGCGATCGTCGGACGTGTTGTCGGTTCTGATGCTCTTGCAGCAGTCGGCCTTACAGGTTCCATTACTTTCTTGTTCTTCTCGTTCTGCTTGGGTGTATCTAACGGTGGCGGAATTACAGCTTCCAAGTATTTCGGTGCTAAGGATGAGGAGAAGGTTAAGCGTGTTATTGCTAACAGTGCATATATCATGCTCATCGCTTCGGTCTTCATGGGTATCTTAGGTTTCTTCCTTTCAGGACCTCTCTTGAAGCTTCTTGATACACCTGCTGAGATTATCGCTACATCTACAATGTATCTTAAGATCATGTGTATCGGTATTCCGCTCATCGGAATGTATAACTACGGTTCAGCAATGCTTCGTGCTCTTGGTGATTCCAAGACACCGCTTATATTCCTTTTAGTTTCTTGTTTGATCAATGTCGGTCTTGACATTACTTTCGTATATTTCTTGTCGATGGGTGTGTTCGGAGCAGCGCTTGCCACTATTATCGCTCAGCTTATCTCGGGAGTAGGATGCCTCCTTTTTTCCTATTTCAAGAACCCGTATTTCAAGATCCCGAGAGCGCTCCTTACACCATCGGCGGCTATCATCGGCGAGTGTGTCAGGATGGGTTCTATGTTAGCTCTCCAGATGTCCATGATCGCTGTATCATGTATCGCACTCCAGCGTTATGTTAACGGATTCGGTCCTATGACGATCGCGGCTTTTACAGCTACAGGAAGATATGAGCAGATAATCCAGCAGCCTTATGGCTCATTAGGCATGGCATTATCAACACATGCAGGTCAGAACCTTGGTGCTAAGAATCTCAAGAGGATCAAGGAAGGTTACAGGAAAGGCATGATGATTATGGCAATTTTCTCCTTAATCATGCTCCCTTTGACCCAGATCTTTGGTGAATCTATCATGAGTTTGTTCGTAAAAGAGAATGATATAATCATCCAGGGTGCGAAAGCGCTTAGGATTACAAGCGTATTCTATCTCGCACTTGGAACTATCTACGTATGCCGAGGGGTATTGAATGGAATCGGTGATGCAGGTTTCGCATTCATAAACGGAATCGTAGAAGTTATCGGACGTATAGGATTTCCTTTCGTTCTCGCCTTAATGCCTAGAGTAGGTGTTTGGGGCATCTGGATATCAGCTGGTCTTACCTGGCTCATCAGCGGCTTGTTCGCTCTTATAAGATATTATCAGAAGGTATCCAATAATAAGTTCGTTGCTTCATTCGAAGTTGTCGAACAGGGGGAAGAAGGTTCGTGCTGTACCGTTGAGACATACAATCGTCTTGAGAAAGCAGCATCTTGATTAGCCAACAACATTTTTTCATTTATAAGCATCCGTCTAAACCACTTACCATTCGAGAGGGCAAGTGGTTTTAGATTGCCTGCGAGTTAGTTGCCGCTAACTGTATTTATACTTCGATATTGATGTTCCTCGTATACCTGTTTAATGCATACTCTCCGTCATGACATTCACCTGGGAAATAAGCACTCATATTCGCAGCTTTAGTGACACGTATTAGACCGCCTTTGATGAATATTTCTGTAAGTTCCTCTCGGTCATTTGAAGGACAAATCAGTCCGGCAGTCTGAAGATGATATCTTGATCCGTAAAGCACCTTAGTGATCGATTCACGCGGCAATGGTTTTATAAGAACATTACACATCATAGGTGACAACTCAAGTTTACTGTCAGACGATATGATCAAGCTTACGCCTTTACCTCTGATCACGTTCTCGTTCTTCTCTTCGTTTCCGAGATAAGTCTTAAGTCGTCTTGTGTATGAACTTAACGTGTCTCTAGCACGGATACCGATCTCTTCGGTTGCTTTCTCGTTCGCAGCTTTTTCGAGAACAGGGAGGAAGCGCTCAGCAAAAGACCGCAGTTCTCCCATGTCTGAAGTATCAAGATAAATAACCTGACAACTGCTGCATAGAAGTTGCTTAGTGGTTGCGATGTGTTTTGCAAGACCTTCAAGTTCCTTATCAAGATCAGGCATATCCGACTGCTTGGAGATATAGCAGAAACCGAGTTTCTGCCCCCACTCGATTATCTTAACACCCGGAGGAGCAAGACCTCTTACTGCTTCGATAGCCATATCGCTTCCCCAGAT